>NZ_JBKGYF010000080.1:0-7754 GCF_046546175.1 Methanohalobium sp.
CTGTATAACATTCACAGGTCTATAGTAAATCATAATGTTTTAATTATCGTAAAGGATTTCTACAGAGCCAAAATAAGGACTATTAATAAATTGGTCTTATAGTGGCTCTGTAGAAATCCTATTTGTATCGATAATAACCAGCCAAATTTGACAGATAAAACTAACATATAGAAAAACATATAGATACATTATTAGCTCAGATATCAATTTGAATACTAAGGGTTTCTACAAAGCCTTATAGTTGTTTTTTTATTTTTAAGTAACTTGATAATCTGCAATTACAGTTTTTTATATAGTTTTTGCTGAGTTTTATTTTTTTTTATATAAAACTATCGCATAATAACTTTTATTTTTAAATATTAAAATTTTTGTTTTTATATGAATCCATTATCAAAAGGCTGATTATTGGTAATTCAATAGTTTCAATGTTCCTCTTTTTAATAAAAAAGTATATAAGGAGATTTTATATGGTAGTAAATTTTATATAAAGCAAAAACAGATTATTTTCTACCAAATTATAATAATAGTAAATGATAGATGTAGATTACATCTTGTAAGTGTTTGTATCTTTTAAAATAAATAAGGGGTTAATGTTAATATGAAAACAGGTGTAGCATTTGACTTGGGGACGAGTGGATTTAGGGCCCATAAAATGGACCTTGAGACCGGTGAGATTAAAAGAACAGTTATAACATTGCGAAATCCTATACCAGGAGCAAATGTCATGGATCATATGGATTTTGCCATCCATTATGGTCAGGATTTAACCCATGACCTGGTTATAGATGCAGTTAAAAATATTATTTCAAAACTTGAAGTTGAAACTGGAAATTTGGAACGGATTTCTGTATGTGGCAACCCTATACAGTTGTCACTGTTTCAGGGCATGACCATAGAAGACCTTGCATACGCCGGTGAGCGTAAGAAGCAAAAATACAATATCAAAGACCAGGAAAGGACAGCTAATATTCTGGACAGCAGTGAAATTACAGGACTTGAAGAATTCAATGACTGTAATGTGGTCATACCACCTGCAATCAGACATGAAGTAGGAGCTGATGCACTGGCTTTGATGGTAGTTTCCGGAATGCTTGATAGTGATGAAATAGCAATAGCCACAGATTATGGAACCAATGCAGAAATGGCTCTAAAAGTAGATGATGTGATATATACAGGATCGGCTGCAGCAGGTCCGGCACTTGAAGGCCAGCAGATTAAACATGGTGTAATTGCTTCGCCGTATACGATTTCTAATATCGAATTTGAGAATGGATATATGAGAAATTATGTACTAAACGAGGAGATGACACCTGTAAAAGGAGACCTTGTTGATCCAAAGACCGGCGAAGTCAAGGAAAAAGGAGATATCCGTGCAAAGGGTGTCACAGGTACTGGTGTTATAGCCCTGATAGATAAATGCATGGAAAACGGATTGATTAAACTTCCAAATATTCAGACGCCTGATAAGGTGCTCAAACTTCAGGATAATGTTCAGTTCGGAAACAAGGATTTATCAGAAGCTGGAAAAGCACTGGGAGCACTAAGAGCAGGTCATATAACACTCTGCAATACAGCCGGTATAGAAATGGAAGATGTAACAAGGGCTTATATGTCCGGTGCCTCAGGGACTTATGTAGATGCATTAAAAGCCTATAGGCTTGGAATGAGTCCATATAATGTGGACAACATCTCACAGATAGGGAACACTTCGCTGGTGGTTGCAAGACAGATTCTGCTTTCAGAAGACAGACTGTGGGAACTTCAGGATATTGCCAATAAGATAGTAGGTCATCATACAATGTTTGCAACTGAACCTGCATTCAGGGATACCTATGTACTCGAAATTGCATACTGGGATGAAGGTATGCCTTTCAAGATGCTCAAAAAATATCTTAAAAAGAAGAGCCTCCCACAGATTGATGAACCTAACAAAACACCAGGTGTGGAAAAACGTGTTGTAAAGGATATACCTGTATTAGGTGAGGAAGGTTTGCATGTTCTTGAAAACGTAGGAACGTACCTCACAACAGTATTGGATGACCCAAGTGCCTGTGAAAAAAGTGTAGAGGTCTGTCCTACCGGTGCTATAAATATAGATGATGATGGAAAGGTTATGATTAGAACAGACCTGTGTGAGGGTATACATTGTCAGAAATGTGTCAGAGCATGTTCTACAGGAGAGCTTAACTGGGAAAATCTGGAAGTCATAAACTAAAAACAGGATGGTTATATCATGAAAGTGCTCATTATCGGTGGTTTTCTGGGTAGCGGTAAAACCACCGCTATTATAAATTTAGGCAAATATTTAAGTGAAAATAATTACCGGGTAGCAATCATTGTAAATGAAATCGGTGAGGTTGGACTGGATGGAGATGTTATTTCTAAATACGGATTTGACACGACGGAATTAACCAGTGGATGTATTTGTTGCAGTTTAAAGACAGATTTGCGCTATACAGTAACAACTCTATATAACAACTACAATCCTGACATACTCATAATTGAGCCCACAGGTATTGCGTTTCCAGATGTGATACGTAATGAAGTCAACCTTATGAACCTGAAAGATGTTGAGCTTGCACCTCTTGTAACACTTATTGATGGGAGCCGGTTCAAACAGTTGATGAAAGAAATCAGAAACTTCTCCCAGAGACAGATAATCGATGCTGAAATCCTGGTAATCAATAAAACCGATTTAATTGAGCCTAGAGAACTTCCAATTATAGAAGATGCAGTCCATCAGTTAAATCCAAATGCCGATATTATCCGGTTATCCGCGAAAAATTATGACGAAAAGTTCAGGAAATTCAACAAGATTATAATTGAAAAACCGGGGTTAATTCCTGAAATAATTGATGATTTGTCTGAAGAAGAAATAGATTCCATAGAATGTTCAAATATAGCCACCTATTCAAAAGAGTTCATTGTGTCCCAAAAAAAATTGAATTCAGATGTAGCCAGTTCTATAGCAAGGGATATCTTGTATAACCTTAAAGATGAAATTATTAAACTGAACCCGGAATTCCTTGGTCATATAAAACTGTATTTGGAATACGATTCAAAAATGGTTAGAATAAGTATGACTTCATATTATGATTTACCAGAAGTAGAAGTTGTTGAATCATCCAAAACCTATCACCCGAAATTAAAAATTCTTACTGCGGTTTCAAATATTCAAAAAGGAGATCTTGTAGATACAGTGGATAAGTGTGTAAGTAATAAATTCCATGAATATGATATGGAAATAGAAAAATCACAAACTCATAACCATGAATCACATAATCAGTAATATCGTTGATTGTAATATAAGTTCCCATCTAAGAAAGATTCTATTGATAGGATCGAAGGAAGTAATCAATTTAGATGGGAACCTTTACCCATAAAATTAACTCCTGATAAATTACATTTTCGGTAAAAATCCATATTTTTTAATATTTACTGGATGTTTAAGATTGTTCACAAATATTTATAATCACAACTGGCAATGTTTTTATTTGATGCAGTCCTAATATAAATAGTATTTATGAGGCGGGGATTAAATATCCAAAAATCAGACAGTTCCAGGAATTTAAAAGAAATTGATTTTCCAAACCCATCAACGGCACACAATATTTTTGAAGATTTCCTGAACAATGAGGATGTTATTGTGTTTTTATGGAATGGTGAGAAAGACCGCTCTGTAGAATTTGTTTCTGAAAATATCACACGGTTTGGGTATACCCCTGAAGAATTTGTATCTGGGAAATTGTATTACAACAATATAATAGAATCTAATGACCTGGAAAGGGTCGAATCTGAAATATCGGATTGTTTTGAAAACAGATGTAGTAGTTACAACCTGCAATATCGGATAATGACCAGGGATGGAGACATCAGATGGGTGGATGAGAGAACACTTGTCTTATATGGTGACAATGGAGAGGTAAATCATCAGAAAAGTGTTGTATTTGATATTACCGAACGTAAACTATCTGAAATCGATTTAAAAGCATCTGAAGAAAAATATTCAACTTTAATAGAAAGCGGTATTGATGGGATATTGATTGTGCAGGATGAGATTATAAAATTCGCAAATAGAGCATTTGAAAACATCATAGGCTATAAAACAAAGGAAATAGTTGACACCTCCTTTTTAAATTATATTCCTGTGGAATATCAGAGGATGATTCATAAAAAATATGACCAGATATTGAAAACAGAACCTAAAAACCCGCATACCTATGAAGTATATATCCAATCAAAATCCGATGATTTGATACCAGTGGAGATAAACTTTTCATGTATTGATTTTGAGGGAAAATCATCTGTAATGTTAAATATCAGGGATATTACCGAGCGTAAAGAAGCAGAATTCAAATTAAATTTTGATGAATCATGTCTTGAATCACTTTTAAAAATCAATCAGATGACGGATTTTTCAGATGAGGATATTACGAATCTGGTTCTGGATGAAATGACAAGGTTGACCCAAAGTGGCAGTGGTTATATTGTATTTTTCAATGGTGAAGATATTTCTCCGTCAATCTATGTGCTGTCACAAAATAAGACAGATAATGTCAGTAATAAACAGTTTAAATACAGTCTAAAAAATACAGGTTTGTGGGAAAAGGTTATTAAACAAAAACATCCAATTGTTTCAAACAATATATCAGCTGATTTTCAGGACGATGATTTCCATGACCACCTTAACATAAAGCGGCTGTTGAATATACCGATATCTAATGGTGACAATATTGTGGCAGTAGGTGGTGTATTTAATAAAAACAAAGTGTATGATAAATACGATATACGGCGTTTAACACT
This sequence comes from Methanohalobium sp., assembly GCF_046546175.1. NCBI lineage: Archaea > Methanobacteriati > Methanobacteriota > Methanomicrobia > Methanosarcinales > Methanosarcinaceae > Methanohalobium > Methanohalobium sp. Next base: position 4,804 of record NZ_JBKGYF010000080.1, read on the forward strand.
TATCCTTAACCTTATGCTGGATATAATCCAAAAAAGGAATGCTGAAAACGCTTTAAAATCTTCCGAAGAGAAATATTCTACACTGGTTGAAAATGGAATAGCCGGTAATCTGATAATCCAGGAAGAGGCTATAAAATTTGTAAATAGAGCATTTGAAAACATCACAGGTTACGATAGAGAGGATATTATTGAAACCTCTTTTTTAAATTATATTTCTGTGGAATACCAGAGAATGGTTCTTAAAAAATATAATAAAATATTAAAATCAAATCAGAAAACCTCACGTATATATGAAGTCAATTTTTTATCAAAAACAGGTGAATTGGTACCGACTGAAATTAATTATTCCAAAATACAGTTTGAAGGTAAACCTGCTGTAATGTTAAACGTTAGAGATATAACCAAACAAAAACAAAAAGAACAGGAGTTAATTGAGACATATAGAATGCAAGATTTGCTCGAAGATGTCATTAATAACAGCCCTGCAATTGTTTTTATCTGGAGGGCTGAAAAGGATTGGCCGGTTGAATACGTTTCTGAAAATATAATACAGTTTGGATATATACCCGAGGATTTTACATCTGAACGTCTTCTTTATGGCGATATAATACATCCAGATGATCTCCAAAAAGTTCGCAATAATATGTCAGAACAATATGGAAATGTATCCAAAGAAGTTAATATGGAATATCGGATATTAACCAGTAATGATGAAGTTCGATGGGTGGATGAAAGGACGTCAATCCGTTATGATGAACATGGTGAAGCAAAATACCTACAAGGTATAATTATAGATATCACCAAGAAAAAACAAGCTGATAACTTCCTTCGTGTCCAGAAAGATACAAGTTACTTTTTATCTTCAAAAAACAGTGGTTTTCAGGATGTATTTGACCAATATCTGGATTTTTGTATCAATATGGGTCCGATTGACAGTTGTGGTTTGTATCTTATCGATGAGGTTACAGGCGATTTAAATCTTATATCATATAAAGGATTCACTTCTGAATTTGCAGAAAAAATTTCACATTATACTTCTGATACAATGCAACACCGTTTATTTACTACCGGACATCCTATTTATAAACTATATTCTGAAATAATATCAATGACAGGCAAAGATTTACCTTACGAAGGATTACGGGCTACAGGAATCATACCAGTAAAGAATCAGGATGAATTAGTAGCAGTTCTGTTTTTGGCTTCACATAACAAATATGAAATCCCGCAGGAAACACGAACATCACTTGAAACGATTGCAAACCAGCTTGGTGAAACAATTGGCTACGTAAAATACGAAAATGATTCTGAGAAAAGACAGGATGATATAGATAAATTACTGGATGCAGTAGAAGATTTCATCTTCGTTCTTGATTTTGATGGACATATACTGTATACTAATAGGGCATTTCAGGAAAGGTTGGGATATACAGGGGAAGAATTACAGGATATGAACATAATCCATATCCACTCCAGCAGGCAGGCTTTAAAGGCTGCATCAAGGATTTCTGATGTGGTATCAGGTGATTGTTCATCATGTGATATACCATTAATTGCAAAGGATGGCACAGTTATCTATAAAGAAACAAAATTTGCGAATGGGGAATGGAATGGTCAGGAGGCAATCATTGGTATATCCAGGGAAATAAATAACGAAAGATAATGGTTTTGGTGATTAAATTTTTGGAAAACAGTACCAGATATTTGATAGTTTCGATAAACGGATAGTTAATAGCAGGGTGATAATTATATGCTTAGTTTAAATCCAAAAAAAACCAGTGTTTTTGTAAGATACAATGTTCAGAATGAGAAGAAAATGACACCTGATGAGCTGGCAGAGGTGCTCTACCCCAAGGATGAATTAGTATATCCGATTGCAAAAGCTATCTTTGAAGGTGATGAAGATGATGTTGTTTTGCATCTCCAGGAAGCTATAGAGGGAAGAAAAAATCCTATAGATTTGATAAATGATGCTCTTATAAAAGGAATGTCTATAGTATCCAAACTTTATGACGACGGTGATTTGTATCTGCCTGATGTTATAATCTCGGCCCAGGCAATGATTGCAGGTGTTGATTATTGTAAATCAATAAGTACCGAGGACATAAATACAAAAGGTAAAATAGTATGTTTTGTGGCGGAAGGAGATATCCATGACATAGGTAAGAATATTGTCGCGGTTCTTCTCAAAGCTAAGGGATTTGATGTTGTAGACCTTGGAAGAGATGTACCGATTGAAGAGGTTGTAGAAGCGGTACTGGACGAAAAACCAATAATGGTATCTGGAACTGCATTAATGACCACTACCATGTATTCATTTAAGAAAATTAAAGAAGAACTGACAAGATTCGGCATGGATACACCTCTTGTTTGTGGTGGAGGGGCTGTTACTCAAGATTTTGTGACAAGGTACAAGCTGGGTATATATGGAGAAGAAGCTGCGGATGTACCCAAAATAGCTGAATCGATATTAAAAGGTGAAAATATTGACAACTTGCAAAATCTCTACCATAAACATTGATACGAGGTCTTAAAAATGGCAGTTAAAAGAAGTATAAAAATGGCATATGACAAAGCAGATGACATGGTATTTGGCAATGCCAAACACCCAGTAAAGGCAGGATTAGACCTTGAAATTGGAGCAGGTTATACAACACCCGAGGTCAACTATGCACCACGACCTGAGGCAGGAGTATCCAAAGAAAAACTTGTAAAAGAGTACCAGAAGATCACCCGTGACATCATGGAAAGAATGGTGGCAGTAGGAGCGCCAGGAGTAGTTCTGGAAACCGAACACGTCCAGCAAATGACAAACAACCCGGAATGGGGTGGAGAAGTAGCCAATGCCCAGAAATCCATCATGGAAGAGTTCCATGATGAATATGGAATCAAATGTGCCTTAAGACACACCCCTGGAGACATCCGTGAAGAACGTGATTACCTGCAGCTTA
>NZ_JBKGYF010000081.1:0-7521 GCF_046546175.1 Methanohalobium sp.
AAATGAAACTCGCATTAAATCTACGATTTGATGCAATGCTAAAGACACAATGGTTATCTACCTTCAATCTTATAAATTCTGCCTGACCAAACCAAGCAAATATTAATATTAATCACTATCTAAAAATAATTAACTCATTCCTTGATTTTAGGCAACCTTACATGAACAGTTGTACCTTCCCCTTCTTTGCTGTTTATCCAGATTTCACCATTGTGGGCATCTACTATTTGTTTACATATATAAAGACCCAATCCCGTACCACCATATTTACGTTTGATGGACGAATCAATCTGGTAAAATCGCTGGAACAGGTGGGGTATAAGGTCTTCAGGAATCCCAATACCTGTGTCTGTTATCTTTAAATGAATATAACCTTCTTCCTCAAATGCATCAAGTGTGATTTGTCCTTCCGAGGGTGTGAATTTAATCGCGTTGTCAAAAAGATTGGTCAACATATCAGTTAATTTGGCTTTATCACCGTTTATCTGCGGCAGATTCTCTGATACATTTTTATTCAATACCAGTCCTTTTTTATCAATCTGTAAACTCATATCTTCTATTGCATTATCCGCTATTTCTGCTATCTGGACAGGTTCAAAAGAATATTTGATAGCATCTGCCTGAGCCATACTCATATATATCAACGAGTCTACAAGCCTTCTGAGACGTTCAGTGTTTCGTAAAATTATACCCATGGTTTTTTTCTGCTTATCATTGAGTTCTCCCAGAGTTTCCTCATAAATAATGTTACTATAACCTTTAATAGAAGTTAATGGCGTCTTTAGCTCATGGCTGACATTGGATAAAAATTCGTCTTTCATCCTATCAAGTGATTTTAGCTCTTCGTTGGCTCTGGCAAGTTCTGTGGCATATTCATTAAGTTTTTTTTCTGCTCTTTTCCTCTCGGTAATATCTCTGGCAAGTGCAAGTATGGCAGGTTTCCCCTCGTATTCAATCATTCTGCTACTTAATTCTATAGGGATTTTTGAACCGCTTTTGGTGATTTGCACTGTTTCAAATATTCCGTGTCCTTCTTCCTGAATGGTTTTTAACCGATTCTGTACTTTATCTTCATAAAAGGGAGATATCAAATCCATTGACTTCATCTGTACAAGTTCATATTTAGTGTAACCCAACCTCTGACTTGCAACCTGATTTACTTCCAGTATATTTCCACCAAAATCATGTATAAAGATGGCATCATTGGCATTTTCAAACAAGCTCCTGAATTTTTTTTCTGATTCTATCAGGGCTTCTTCAGCCTGCTTGCGTTCTGTAATATCCTCAACAATACCAACTCCACCTTCAACTGTACCATCTTCTGATATAATGGGGCTAAAATCCACTTTTAAAGGTACTACTTTGTTACTTGTTGTTGAGCGATAATAACCTTCATAATGTCCTGCGTTTTTCAAAAAAACCTGATTAAGAGCCCCTTTCATATCTTCATCTTCCAGAGATTTTAACATATTAAAACCAATCAATTCATCTCTAGTCAAATCAAGGATTTTTAGCATATTTTCATTACCGCTTGTAACAACACCGTTTTCATCAAAATCAAATATACCCAGTGGCGAATTTTCAAATATCAATCTATATTTTCGTTCAGATTCCCGTAAAGCCTCTTCTACCTTTTTCCTATCAGTTATGTCAATAATAATACCCTGATAATAGGCAGGTTCCCCTTTATAGGTTCGACCAAGCATAGACCGTTCAGTTACCCAACGCTTTTCACCGGATTTGGTTAATATCCTGTACTCCTTGGTAAAATAGGTATGCCCCCCAATTTCAACCTGAGACACCGCATCACGAACTTTCTGTAAATCATCTGGATGGACAATATCACCATATATAAGCCGCCCCGATGTGAAATCCTCAGGCGTATATCCAAACTGGATAATATTATTCGAAACAAATTCTACAGGCCAGTCTTTTTCCACAGTCCATAAAAATGCAATGACAGGACTACTTTTATAAATTGATTCTACTCTTTTTTCAGCTTCCCATTCATCACATTGCGTTTTTTCACTGATTTTTTGTTCAGTTACATCTTCAATAACACAAATCATGCCGTCATAATAACCGTTTTTATCAACAATAGGCACAAGTCTGCCGCTTTGATAACTTATATTTCCATTTTTATTTCTCAACGGAAGCGAGTAAAAATGTGCAGGCTCAAGTGTGGTTTTGACACGCAAAAAAAGTTCTTTAAAGTGTACCTCGTCACCGATGGTTCTTTCAGGCATATAAGTCATCAGGTTCTTGCCGATGACTTCAACTTTTGGGATTCCTGATATATCAGCCATGCTCTGACTAAAATAGGTGAAGTTGTCGTTTTTATCAACAACCCAGGTACCCTTACTTATATTTTCAAGTATTTGTTCACAAAAATTGTTCACACTAAACTACCCCAGTAACTCCATTTGATTCTTCAGGTGGGTTCTGGATTATACCCTTAGTAATTATTGTTTTGTTATTATTTACTTTTTGTTACTGCCAAAATTATATAATTGATTGTTTTCAAGCTTTCATTACCGTGAACCAGAAAATACTACCCTGACCCTCTGGATTATCCTTAACCCCTATATCCCCATTATGTAATTCTATTATCTTTTTGACAATCGCCAGACCGAGACCATTACCATTTATATTGTTTTTATCAACACGCTCAAAGCGTTCAAACAACCTGTTTTTATCCCTGTCATTTATTCCTTCCCCACTGTCTATAAAACTAACCTTCCAGAAATCCCCTGCATCCTGTACATCGATTGTGACTTGACTGTTTTCTGGACTGTATTTTATGGCATTGGATAAAAGATTGGAGAATACATCTTCAATTATATCATTTGCAAAAGCAGGACAACACCTGTCTGCCCTGATTTCTACATTCATTTGATTCTTATCGGTCTGATATTTAAAATCGTCAACCACCTGTTCGATAATTGGGACCATGTCCATCTTTTCCAGTTCAAGTTTACCGGTTGATTCCAGCCGCGACAACCTGGATGCAGATTCTATGATACTGATTAATTTTTCACTGTGATGTTGTACCTTTTCAAGGATACTAACTTTTCTGCTGTTTTTTTCCATATCGAGTAACAATTGGGTAAATCCTTTAACAAGCCCTGCCGGATTTAAAAGGTCGTGTCGAAGTATATCCGCAAAAAGATTTTTGTATTCAATAGACTCTTCCAGATCCCTGATATATTTTTGCTGTTCACACATTTTTTCTTTGATTTGTGTTATATCAACAAAATTAAATATCTGGTATTTCCGCCTGTCCAGTATCATAAATGATGTTGTCACAAATACAGGGATGCATTCGCCGTTAAATGTTTTTATTGAACATTCAAATTTCCTGTTTCCATCAACAAAATACTCCTCATTTTCCGGAAGAATGAGAAACTTAGAAACAGGATAACCAATAACTGATATTTCAGAAAAACCGGTTTTTTTGACAGTATAACTATTTGTATCAACAATGCTCAAAGATTCGGTATCCACAACAAAAATACCATTGGGTTGGGATTCAAGTATTGTTTTTAAGTAAGTCTTTTCATTTCCAAACAATTCTGAAATACTGTTGTTTTTTTTATATACAGATAGCAAATTATACTCCCCCAAAATGTTAAAATTACCAGTTACATACCCACCAAACTTGCTGTAAAGTCGTTGGCTTTCACTACCCCTGCACCCCGTCTATCGTAAAATAACTGCTATTCCAATAGTCTGTAAATACACAAATACTACCCCTTAAAATAATTTATAGATTAACCTATATTACTTTAAATGCTAACTTTGATAAATTATTACCAAATTGCAACAATATTAAAAACTGTTTTTAATTACTAATATAACTTTCGAAACGAAGTTACATGTTTGTGCTTAAATGTATTATCCGTAATTCATTTTAGCAAATATAGCCTTTATAAAAATTTCAGCTAGTTATATTACCAAAATTTAAGTGATAGAAGTTATGTTTACAAGCAGATTATTGTTAATTGATACGTCCACCCATGGTTTTTAAATATGATTATATTATAGGTCATACAAACTAAAAGGGAATAACAATGACAGGTGAAGAAATGTACGCGGATAGAATAAACTCGCTCCCTCCATATCTATTTGCAGCGATTGATGAGGCTAAAGCAGAAGTAATGAATAAAGGTGTAGATGTTATAGATTTAGGTGTTGGAGACCCAGACCAACCTACCCCCCAGCACATCATAGATTCCATGTCAGAAGCCATCTACAATTCCAACTATCACAGATATCCCTCATACAATGGAATGTATGATTTCAGGAAAGCTGCTGCTGACTGGTGTAAAAAATACAGAGGATTTGAGGTTGACCCGGATTCACAGACCTTGACAATGATCGGACTGAAGGAAGGCATTGCCCACAGCCCGCTTGCATTTATAAATCCTGGTGACACAGCACTTGTACCAAACCCCGCATATCCGGTTTACAAGATCGGAACTCTGTTTGCAGGCGGAGAACCCTACACAATGCCTCTGCTTGAAGATAACGAATTTTTACCCAACCTCGATGCAATACCAAAGGATGTTCGTGACAGAACCAAGATGATGTTTCTGAATTATCCGAACAATCCGACTGGCGCAGTTGCTGATTACAAGTTCTTTGAAGAAGTTGTGGATTTTGCACGGGATAACAATATCGTCGTTATACACGACAATGCCTATTCAGATATTGTATTCGACGGATATGAATCCCCGAGTTTCATGAATGTTGATGGTGCGATGGATGTTGGTGTTGAACTGTATTCACTCTCCAAAACCTACAACATGACAGGGTGGCGCATTGCCTTTGCGGTAGGAAACAGTGACATTATAAAAGGAATCGGTAAGGTGAAATCCAATGTCGATTCAGGTGCCTTTGAAGCTGTTCAGAAAGCGGGAGTTACAGCCCTCACTTCATCCCAACAGTGTGTTTCGGACATGAACAAAATCTATAAAAACAGGCGTGACGCGCTCCTTAAAGGTCTCAATGAACTGGGTCTTGATGTAAAACCGCAGAAAGCGACCTTCTACACGTGGGCACCTGTTCCTGAAGGATATGATTCCATAGAGTTCTCCAAACTCCTGCTTGAAGAAGGCGGAATTGTTGCAACACCTGGTGTTGGATTCGGTGATTACGGTGATGGATATATCAGGTTTGCACTGACACAGACCGTGGGGCGTATAAATCAGGCAGTTGCAAGGATGGAAGAGCTGGAACTTTAAATACCAAAACTGCACCCTCTTTTGGGTGTAGACTTTTAGTTTTCAAACTTTTTTCATCCCAATAACGAATCCGGGTCAATATTCCCACATCTAATCATATGATCAACAATAACCAGTGCAACCATTGATTCAGCAACCGGAACCATTCTTGGCGGGATGGTGGGGTCATGGCGACCATGGATGGATATTTCGGTTTCACTCATTGTGGATAAATCAACTGTTTTCTGTATTTTTGAAATGGATGGGGTAGGTTTTACAGCAGCACGGCAGATTATCGGCATACCCGTGGATAATCCACCTATAATACCTCCTGAATTGTTGGTTTCAGTCCTGACATCCCCATTTTCGATAAGAAATGAGTCGTTCATCTTACTTCCATACATTCGGGCACTTTCAAAACCGGAACCGTATTCTATCCCTTTGACAGAACCGATACTCATAAGAGCTTTTGATAGGTCAGCATCCAATTTATCAAATACAGGTTCACCGATTCCCGGTGGTACCCCTTTTACTATAACCTCAACAATGCCGCCGATACTGTCTCCCATGTTGCGTGCAATTTCTGCTTTTTCAAGCATTTTTTCTGCTGCGTCAAGGTCTGCACATCGAAGGGGTGTCTTTTCAAGGTTTTCCATTATTTTATCAAAATCCTGCCTTTCTGCTTTTATACCTCCCAATTCCACAACATGAGCCGCTATTTTAATTCCGTATCTCTTGAGTAGAGCTTTTGCAATTGAACCGGCTGCAACACGTCCAACAGTCTCTCTTGCAGATGAACGCCCACCTCCCCGATAATCCCGTATTCCGTATTTCTTCTGATATAAATAATCGGCATGACCTGGGCGTGGTAGGTTTTTGATGCGTTCATAAGAACTAGAATCCACATTTTTGTTCCAGACAAGCATTGAAACCGGTGTTCCTGTACTTTTTCCTTCAAATACCCCGGATAATATTTCTACCTCATCGGACTCCTTTCGAGGTGTTGATATACTGCTCTGTCCCGGACGTCTTCGCTTTAATTCACCCTCAACCATTTTTTTATTAATTTCCAGTCCTGCCGGAACACCATCAACAACAACTCCTATCGCACGACCATGGGACTCACCCCATGTTGTTATCCTGAACAACTGTCCAAATGTGTTACCTGCCATGTTTTTCAAACAACCTTAAACTGTTTAATCATCAGATTCTCTTTCCGCGGGTTCTATATGAATAGTAACATCTTTTATATCCGGATAATCCTTTTTCAAATATTTTTCAACATCATGTGCTATCCTGTGAGCATTATCAATGCGCATATCAGGTCGCACCTTTATATGTAAATCAATCTGAATCGCATCTTTTGTTCCTCTGCTGCGGATTTTATGACATTCCCTGATACCTGATACCGAATTCACCAGATTGCAAATTTCTTCATCATCAATCTGAGCTACATCTACAAGTGTCTCTGCATTCTTCCGTATAATGGTATATCCTGCACGGAAAATGATCACAGCAATTATAAGTGATATTATCGGGTCCACTATAGGATATCCGAGTTTTATTGCAACCAGTCCTACTATTACAGATAATGATAAGTAAATATCGCTTCTGGTATGCATTGAATCTGCAATTAAAATCTCACTGTTTAACTTATCACCCTGTTTATGCTCGTATGTGGTCACCAGGAAATTAATGAACATTGTTACTATCATAACTGCAAAACTTATGGAAGTCACATCAGGACTTAGGTCAGCCCTGAACCTGCCAATTGCATTATTGATTATTTCAAATCCTACAAGTATTAAAAAGAATGATATGATGATAGCACTCAGTGTTTCGTATTTCCGGTATCCATACGGATGCTCTTTATCCGGCGGTCTGGAAGCTATCTGAATACCAACAAGTCCAGTAATATTGGAGACGCCATCAATAAATGAATGGTAACCGTCCGATTCCATGCTAAGAGTATTTGTGAATCTCCCATAGATGATTTTGGCAAGGGCTACTATAAAGTTTAGAATAAGTATTAGCATGAGGACGAGCCGGATTTTTCTGAAACGTTGGTTCATAACATCCCCTATATAAAATGCCTTACACTGTTGTGAACTACACCTGAGCTAAAGACCAAGTAACTCCTTAAATTACAAATTTAAGGATAAATTTAAATCTTTGATTTAAAGTGCTTCCTGTTTCATAGTCTGTTCTAACGAACACAACTCCACAGGCACTACCCCTCATCCCGAAGGTGAAATTAGGTTTCGTCTATCAAACCAAACTTTTTAATGTTTACTGATGC
>NZ_JBKGYF010000082.1:0-7487 GCF_046546175.1 Methanohalobium sp.
CAGAAAATAATGATGTATCATAATTTAACAAACAAATAATCTGTGCTTAACTATATAAGGAAAAACAGTTCTTTACATATGATATATAAATTGTTTACCTTTTTGTAAAAATAACAATATTTTTATACCATACACATCAAACTTTGCGATGTTGTTGTGTGGAGTGTGTTTGCAATTATACAGCAAGAAGAGTGGATACTGTATTTTATTGCAAATATAACATCAGTAAAAAACATCGTAGGGGGATAATAATGAAAACGGTATACCTTAAAAAAGGTTTATATTGTTACCACAAATATAAGGAAATTGAACCTGAAAACATAGTATATGAAAAAGCATTGGATGATGTTTTTGAAATTCAAAATGTACTGGAAAATTTAGATAAAGATGACAACAATATTATTTTTTTGTGGAAATCTGAAACCGGGTGGCCTATTGAATACGTCACAAATAATATCGAGAATTTTGGATATACTGCGGACGAATTCATTTCAGGAAAACTCAGATACGCCGATATTATACATCCTGATGATATTAAAAAAGTTGAAGACGAGCTTAACAAAGTTTATAAAAAAAACGAACCAATGTATTCCAACGAATACAGGGTTATGACCAAATCTGGAGAAGTGAGGTGGGTAGATGGGACAAGTTTTATACACCGTGATGAAAACGGTAATGTTACATTTTTTAAAGGAATAATTACAGATATCACCAGACAGAAAAACAAAGATATAGAACTCAATAGCTCCATAGAATTGCGGGACATCCTGAAAACAGTAATTGATAATAGTCCAGTGGTCGTTTTCTTATGGAAAATTGATAGAAACTGGCCTGCCGATTACGTATCAAATAATATATCACAATTTGAATACTTACCTGAAGATTTTACATCAGGAAATGTAAAACATGATGATATAATACATTCAAATGATTTGAAACGTGTACGCCTTGAGTTTTCAAGATTGTGTCATTTGGGTTATTCTGAGTTTACCCAGGAATATAGAATCATAACAAAATCAGGGAAAACACGGTGGATAAATGAGGATGTCATTGTTCAGTATAACAGTAAAGGCTCACCTGTATCCTATCAAAGTATAATGTTTGATATCACTGATAGAAAAAATAAAGAAGTTGCAATCCAGCAATCTTTAAAGGAAAAAAAGAAATTTGAAGATATCATCAACAAAAGTCCAGTAATTGTATTTCAATGGAAAGCAAGCGATAACCCAAATGAAATGTGGCCTGTTGAATACGTATCAGATAATATATCACAATTTGGTTATTCACCTGATGAATTCCTAAAGGGTAAAATCCAATACGGGGAAATTATTCACCCAGATGATCTGAAAAGAGTACAATCAGAACTCCACGAACAGCACAAAAAAGGATGTTCAGAGTTTTCACAGGAATACAGAATCATAACCAAATCAGGCGATGTGAAATGGTTAGATGAAAGGACTTTTATTCAGCGGGATGAAAATGGAGAACCTGTTTATTACCAGGGAATTCTTGTTGATAATACCAAACACAAGTTTGCTGAAAACATCATATACATCCAGCACAAAATAGGCTCATTATTAAACTCTAATAATGATGTGGATGAGACAATTGAACAGGTTCTTGAACAGGTTCTGGAAATTAACGCCATCGATTGCGGATGCATACATTTTGTTGCTGAATCAGGTGGTTTAGACCTTGTAACTCATAAAGGATTGTCAGCGTCTCTTGTGTATGATATATCACATATAAATTCCAATTCGTTAATCACAAAACTTTTGATGGGTGGTAATCCAGTATATAAAGATTATTCAGAAATATTCCACAGCTCAATATATAACATTGAACATAAAAAAAGAGCATTAGCACTCATCCCTATAAAATATAAAGGAGGAATTATCGCAACGTTAAGTCTATCATCTCATACCTATGATGAAATCCCTCAAGAAGTTAAAATTGCTGTCGAAAATATTGCAGATTTGCTAGGTGGATATATAGGTCGTATAACTGCAGAGATAGAACTAGATGAATATAAAAAATCTTGTATGCTACATTACTCAATCATTTAAAAAAAGAAAGTTGATGCCCGGAGCGTGACTCGAACACGCGGTCTCCAGATTTCTCAGGAGATTTAAGACGCCTGTTATAAACATCCCTATGAGTCTGGCGCCTTAACCTGCTAGGCCATCCGGGCATTCGGATTTTAGGACACAAATGCCTAATGAGCGTAACGATTGAAAGAACTGAAATTATATTAATGTTTGGGTAGCAAATATGAAAATAAGAATACACACAAACTTGAAATAGAAACACAATTTTTAAAACCAATAGTTATTAAACATAAAAGTGCATCCAATATAGGAATAACAGGTTAATTTAATCAAATATACTGATTTAAAATTGAAGAGGTTAAAAAATGGTACTGGAAGTAAACCTTATATCTGCAAGAACTGCCTGGCAGGGGTCATACCTTGAACACAAGATGGCTGATGCATATTTTAATGAATGTGCCTATTGTGAGCTCAATACAAATGATTTCAATAAACTGGGCATTAACGAAGGAGATAGTTTAAAAGTTACCACCGATTATGGTGAAGTTGTGGTATACGCAAAGATAAACGATGATAACCCTGATAAACTCGGACATATACCTATGGGACCGTGGTCCAACGCTGTTCTGAATCCTGAAACCCATGGATGCGGTATGCCGGGATTTAAAGGTGTACCTGCAATTATAGAGCCTACTGATGATAAACCGCTTGATTTAAAGTCACTTATCAGAAGTTATTGTGAATAAACAATAAGGAGAGAATAATACAATGGCAGATGTAATAAAAGACGCAATTTGTTCTTTCTGCGGAACACTATGTGATGATATCACAGTCACAGTTGAAGATAATAAAATCACAAATGCAGAACGTGCCTGTATACTTGGTCAGAGCAAGATGGTGGGGATGTTTGAGCACGGGCGGATAGAATCCCCTATGATAAGGAAGAATGGTGAACTTGTTGAAGTGTCCTATGAAGATGCCATCGACAAAGCTGCCAATATACTGGTGAATTCGAACCGTACCCTTTCCTACGGCTGGGCATCAACATCATGTGAAGCTATTAAAAAGGGTATTGAACTGGCTGAAGAAACAAGGTCTGTAATTGATTCTACAGCAAATGTATGTCACGGTCCTTCTGCACTAGCAATCCAGGAAAAAGGGTTACCTACAGCAAGTGTTGGGCAAATGAAAAACCGTGCCGATGTGATAGTTTTCTGGGGATGCAACCCTGTTCATGCACATCCAAGACACATGGGCAGATACTCATCCTATGCAAAAGGATTCTTTACCAAAAAAGGGCGCAAAGACAGGAAAATAGTTACTGTTGATGTCAGGAATACCGATACTGCAAAACTTTCTGATAAACTGATTCAGGTTGAGCAGGGTAAAGACCTCCTGTTATTGACCGCTCTCAGGTCAGCTATCAATGAAAACGATGATGTAATCCCAGATAATGTTGCAGGTGTACCAAAAGAGGATATTCTTGAAGTCGCAGACACACTGAAAAACGCCAATTTCAGCTGTATATTCTTCGGTATGGGTACTACACAGTCACGTTCCAAATACAAGAACGGTGATGCGGTATCCTCACTTGTTGCGGACCTTAACCAGCATTCAAAATGTGTAATGCTGAGTATGAGGGGGCATTATAATGTTGCAGGATTCGGACAGACTGCATTGTGGGAAGTTGGGTTCCCGATGGCTATAGATTTCTCACATGGTTACGCCTATTACAATCCTGGAGAAACAGGTGCCAATGATTTACTCTACAGAGGAGAACCTGACGCCGCTTTGATTGCTGCAGGTGACCCGGGGTCACATTTCCCCCAGAAAGCTGTCAGGCATCTGGCAAAAATTCCGCTTATCCAGATCGACCCGTTTGAAAACCCGACCACTCATATTGCAGATGTTGTTATACCCGCAGCAGTTGTCGGGGTTGAAGCTGAAGGTACAGCATACCGGATGGATAACATACCCCTTAGAATGAAAAAACTGGTTGATACCGAGTTCAACAGTGATGAACAGATTGTGACTGACCTCATACAAAAAGTAAGGGAACTCAAACAGAGGTGAATTAAATGTCTGAATTATTGATTAAAAATGCAGCCGTCTGTGATCCTGTTAACGGGATTGACTGCGATAAAATGGACCTGGCTGTAAAGGACGGAAAAATTGTAGATACTACTAGCCTGTCATCAAATGTCAAAGAAATCGATGCTGACGGCAGACTTACCATGGCTGGAGCATTCGACGGACATACCCACTGGGCCGGAAAAATCAATGTCGGAAGGATGATGAGCCCTCATGACATGCGCAGGAAACCTATCCCTGGGCTGTCTGGAAAGGAAGCTCCAACTACCACAACTAGAGCACAGGCAGGATATGCAACACCCAACACCTATGCCATAGGGTATCGTTACGCTAAACTGGGGTATACCACTGCCACAGAAGCCGCAATACCCCTGCTAAATGCACGCCATGTACATGAAGAATTTGAATCCATACCTATTCTGGATAGATTCGGATTGTCCCTTTTTGGTGACAACTGGATGGTAATGGAATATATAAGGGATAATGAACCGGAAAAACTTGCAGCCTATGTGGCATGGGCTCTTAAATCATCCCGTGGGTATGGTATTAAAATTGTAAATCCAGGTGGTGGAGAATCATGGAGCTGGGGTAAAAATGTTACCGGACTACATGATAATGTACCCAATTTTGATATAACACCTGCAGATATACTTCTTGGTCTTGGTAAAACCAATGAACGATTGAATCTACCGCACTCGGTACATATCCACTGCAACAATCTGGGTAAACCTGGAAATTATGAAACCACTCTTGAGACCATGAAACTCATGGAAGACAATATCAAACCCAAGAGGGACAGGCAGGCAGCTCATTTCACCCATGTACAGTTCCATTCATACGCAGGTGATGGATGGAGAGATTTCAAATCGGGTGCACCGATGGTTGCAGATTACCTGAATTCGTCAGAAAACCTGACCTTTGACCTCGGACAGGTAATATTTGGACCTGCCATGACAATGACTGCTGATGGTCCTCTAGAATACGCCAATTCACGTATGCTTCATGAGAAATGGAGCAACAAGGATGTAGAACTTGAAGGAACATCCGGTGTTGTACCCATCAATTACAAACAGAAGGTCTTTGTCAATGCTGTGCAGTGGTCTATCGGACTGGAACTGGCGCTTCTTGTGGATGACCCCTGGAAAGCCATGTTTACAACGGACAATCCAAATGGCGGAGCATTTGTGAACTATCCTGAAGCCTATACCTACCTGATGAGTTCCAAGAAACGGGATGAAATTATGTCCCATTTCACAGATACAACCTTTGACAGGATCACACTGCCAGATATCGATAGAGAACTCAGTCTGTACGAGCTTGCAATCATGACCCGTGGTGTGCCTTCAAAGATATACAGTATGCCAGAAAAGGGTAATCTTGGTGTAGGTGCTGACGCAGACATTGCTATCTATGACCTGAAACCTGATGAGGTCGATACAACTGTTGAAAATGAAAAGGTGATCAAAGCATTCAGGGGTACCAGTTACACCATTAAAGACGGTGAAGTCGTAGTCAAAGATGGAGATATTGTATCCTCTCCAATGGGCAGAACCTACTGGGTCAATGCCACCAATATACCAAACGGCGATACTGATGCCATGCTTGCAGAACTTGCCCAGAAATTCAAGAGATATTATACAGTACAGCAATCCAATTACATGGTACAGGATGAATACATACCAAGACCTGTAGAACTGGAAATGGAGGATGCCTGAATGCAGAACGTTACTCTGAAACATAAAGATAAAAACAGTATACCAGTGGAAGCTGAAAACATCAAACCCGATGTTTTTGCATCAAAGTCAAAGGAAGAAATCGAAGATATAGAATTGTGGTATGGCAAAGCACCTGTCAAAATCGGTGAGCTTTTCGATGTTGAGGTAGAGGGTTCAGACAGCACAGAAAACGTCAAGATCATAATGAATGGTGATTTTTCCAGAATGAAACGTATCGGTCAGGGCATGAGTGCAGGAGAGATGGAAATCAACGGCAATGTTGATATGCACTGCGGATGCCACATGGCTGGTGGAAAAATAACCATCAATGGTGATGCAGATAACTGGCTCGGTCGTGAAATGACAGGTGGAGAAATTGTTGTCAATGGTAATGCCGGTTATTATGTAGGCAGCGGTTACCGTGGTGAAGGTTGCGGTATGGGTGGCGGAAAAATCACTGTCAATGGAGATGTCCGCGACTATCTTGGTGAACATATGTGCGGCGGAGAAATTCTGGTAAAAGGAAACGCAGGACTTTTGCCCGCGATTTCAAACAATGGTGGAACGATAACCATTGAAGGTGATACCACAATGGCTGCCGTTGAGATGAAGAAGGGGACTGTTGTTATCAAAGGTCAGCTCGACGAACTGATGCCTTCTTATCGAGAGGAAGGTACTGAAGAATATGAAGGCGAAACCTACCGCAAATTCACCGGTGATGTAAACGTCAGCGGCAAAGGTGTGCTTTTGGTAAAATGAATCAAACCAGGGCTTTCTAAGCCCCTTGCTTTTTTGATAACTTTTTTATTAGAGTAAATCCTATTTTCTCTAAATGGAACCAGTGGATAAGAAAATAGAGAAAGCACAGGAAACCATTCGTTCTCTGGATGATTTTAACAAGGTGGAATTCATCCTGCTTTATGGCTCCTCTACCAGATAGGCTAACTATTCAGACATCGACCTTTCCGTCTACTACAGATGAATCCTAGGACGAGATGTAAAGTTTTTGTCCTGTCTATTTGATGATATTTTTGATGTACACACCATCCAGCAGCTTCCACTGTATATCAGAGTGGATGAGTTAAAGGGTAATATAATCTATTGCAGGGGCTATACATTCCTGCATGATATTGCATGGAAACCATCAGGGAGTTTGATGATTTCAAGCACATATACTACGATTATATTGGGGATAGCAGTATAGTATGAGGTCAGCGCTTATCAGAACAAAAGTGAACTACCATTTGGTAAAGACCAGGTGGCTCCTTAAATTACAAAATTAAGGATAACTTTAAATATTTGATTTAAAGTGCTTCCTGTTTCATAATTTGTTCTAACAAACACAACTCCACAGGCACTACCCCTTATCCCGGAGGTGAGATTAGGTTTTATCTATCTGAACTAAACTTTTTAATATTAACTGATGATTTGATGTCTCTATTATGTCCAGTTTTGCAGTCAGGACACTCCCATTCTCTATCTTTAAGTTCCAAATCCTGATTATAATATACGCATACATGACAGATTTTGCTTGACGGGTCGAATTGTCCTATCTTGCTAATGGTTTTACCATTCCACTCTGCTTTATACTCTAATTTTTGAACAAAACAACTCCATGAAGCATCAGTTATAT
>NZ_JBKGYF010000083.1:0-7357 GCF_046546175.1 Methanohalobium sp.
TTTCATGGTAAACTTCTTCCGAAGCCGCTGAGTCTTTAGCTCAGCGGTAGTTCACATTCGTATCCGCATCCACAGTCAAATCCAGACGCTACAGCGTTGTCATGATTACCTTTGATTGTCGGAATATTTTTCTGCTGAACCAGTTCAATGCATTCATGTGGAGAAGGACCATAATCCACCAGGTCTCCCAGACAGATGATTTCATCATATGGAGTGTCCAGAACAACATCAAGTGCTTCTTTGTTTCCGTGGATATCAGAAATTATCAACAGCTTCATATACTTTTTCACCTGTCATACAAATAACGCTTCTATTGTATTAATTAACTACGTTAATTGCAAGATATTTATAATTCTGCGTCCATTTAAAAGATATGTCATTCAACCCAATAGGTACAGTTTTAAACCATGCAGATGAAGAATCCCTGCAGATTCTTACATTGTGGAAGGACAGCATCAGTGAAATTAAGTTTTATAATAATATACTGGATTCAAAACTTGATAACAGGTATACCCACTATATTGTAGTACATGATTCATTCAATTTTCAGTTCTCAGAAAAGCAAGAAGAATGGAATTTAAGGTTTACCGGTAATATCGGTGTGTCGGTTGTTGAGTTTTTAAAATCTGAAGACAATAGCTTATATGTAAAAGGTATGTTTGCAGAAAACGGCTCAAATGTTTATGAAATATTACCCTATACCTCGTTTGACTCATTGAAAGCAACCTACCCGCATCCAGAAATGAAAGAATTAAGGATGAATGTTCTTGGGAAAATATTGCCTGGAATCGATGGTAAATCCATACTTGATATAGGATGCGGAGTTGGTTCTATCACACTGGATATTGCACAACGGAACCCAGAATCCAGAGTTTACGGAATAGAAATACTGGATAGTTTGATAAACCAGTGTAAAATGAATGCTCAGGTACAGGATGTTCCAAATGCGGATTTTAAAACAGGAGATATATATGAACTGCCATTTGATAATGAGTCAATGGATACTGTGACCTGTTTTTTCATGCTGCATCATATAGATGATATACCATCCGGACTCCAGGAAATCAAACGGGTTTTGAACAAAGGAGGTAATCTGATTGCTGTAGACCCATTGGGACATCATCACGGACCAAAAATAACTGAAACCGATTGGAAGAACTATTTTGAGCAGGCAGGATTTTCAGTCGATACCAAGAAAATCGATAACGCACTCGTATCCTATGCAACATTAACTTAATTGGTGAAGATGGAAGGAACGCAATATTGTATTGCGTCCTTTCATGGCTGATTTTTGATCCACTCCAGAGGATTTGTTTACCAGAATAACTTAGTTTTAAATTACTGGTATTTTGCCTGTACCAGTGTTACTTTTACAAATAAAAGTAATACTGACATTCTATACAAAGTTGTTCTAATTTAAATAGCTTTTGGTAATACTTTTACCTTTAATCATGTTACTAAAAATTTTGACCTTCGAAAGATTAATGTATGCGTGTTACATGCTATCACACACCATTCATTAATAAGAAAGGAGCAGTTATCATGCTGGGGATAGAAGACCCTTACATACTGTTGGCTTATATTCTTTCATTCGTAAGTGCACTGGGATGCGTAATCTATGGCATCCTCAACTGGAGAAAAGAAGAAGATTAAAAGTAGTCAGAGGAGTTAGAAATGGCAGTAAGTACCCCTGTACTGGCAGTAGTTGTGCTAATTTATCTTATAGTAATATTTTATCTGGGATTACTGGGTTATCAGCGAACGAATGAAACTGAAGATTATATGGTTGCAGGTCGAAAAATAAATCCGTATATTCTGGCTCTGTCCTATGGAGCTACATTTATAAGCACGTCCGCGATCATCGGTTTTGGTGGGGTGGCAGGTGCCTATGGTATGGGTCTTTTGTGGCTTACTTTTATGAACATAGTTTTTGGAATATTTATCGCATTTGTGGTCTTTGGTTCCCGTACACGCAGTATGGGTGTTAATTTGAATGCTGTGACATTTCCGGAGTTCCTTGGTAAACGGTTCCAGTCAAGATTCATTCAGGGATTTTCAGGGTCACTTGTAGCAATCTTCATGCCCCTTTATGCCGGTATTGTATTAATCGGAGGGGCAAGGTTTGTGGAAACAGCTCTTTCAATCAATTATGATGTTGCTGTTTTGATACTGGCTATAATCATTGCGGCATACGTTATAACCGGTGGATTGATAGCGGTTATGTACACTGACGCTCTTCAGGGTTCCCTTATGTTCATTGGTATGGTTATACTTCTTATTTTTACCTACATGGAACTTGGGGGAGTTACAGAAGCTCATCAAGCATTGACCAATATTGCACATCTAGTACCTGAGAAACTGACTACCAGTGGACATGTGGGTTGGACTGCTATGCCTGAGTTTGGTTCCCAGATATGGTGGACAGTTGTAACTACTCTCATCCTGGGTGTAGGTATCGGAGTACTTGCACAGCCACAACTTGCTGTCAGGTTCATGACAGTACGAAGCAGCAGTTCTTTGAACAAGGCAGTCCTTGTAGGTGGTCCATTTATACTGATGATGGCTGGAGTGGCATATATCGTTGGCTCGCTTTCCAATGTATACTTTTTCGAAAACAGAGGTATGATTTCATTGGAAGTTACACAAGGTAATACCGACCTCATAATGCCAGAATACATCAACTCTGCCATGCCTGACCTGTTTGTAGTACTGTTCATGCTTACATTATTATCAGCAGCAATGTCCACATTGAGTTCTCAATTCCATATAATGGGTACATCGATAGGTCATGATTTCTATAAAGAATTCCTTAAAAAGGGCAAGGGAAAAACAACATCAGATGTTGTAACAAAGATAGGTATTGCAGTTACCATTGTAATCAGTGTAGTTCTTGCCTATGCACTTCCGATAAGCATAATCGCAAGGGCAACAGCCATATTCATGGGATTATGTACTGCCGCATTTTTACCGATGTATATGGGAGCAATCTTCTGGAAAGGTATGACAAGAGAAGGTGCAATATCAAGTCTTTTAATAGGTACTTTCAGCAGTCTTTTCTGGCTTGTATTTGTACACGCAAAAGAGGCAGTTCCACTTGGTATAAGTCAGGCACTTTTTGGAAAAGCTACACTGCTTACAGGTACCTGGACGGTAGTGGACCCTATACTGGTAGCAACTCCTCTATCAATGATTACAGCAGTTGTTGTAAGCCTTAAAACACAGCCCCCATCAAACAATCATCTGGAACAGTGTTTTAAAAAGGTCAAATAATAACTCAAAAAATAAACTAAGGAATCACTGGTTCATCGGCAGCGTCAAAACACCATACGGCATGACCTGTATTGTTGCATCAGGTTTTTCTGCCAATATGTTATCCAGTGCTTCCTGTATACTTTTTGCTGGTAGGAAAAATACATTTTTCACATCATCTTCCGGCATATCAGACACCAGATAGAGGTTGAATTTTTTAGCCATCTTGGCAATGTTTGCAGCTTTGTGACCTCCGAGTTCAAAGGTGGTGTTGAACTTTTCTATAGTTTCATCAGGAGTTTTTAATTCTCTGGTCCATCTTTCAAATACCGCATTTCCAAGGCATTCCTGACATTTTGCAGAAAGGATGATTGAACCACCTTCAACAGCTGCATTTTTTGCATTTTCAAGACCTTTAACCGCCTGATACAGGTTCAGGTCTTTTGGATATCCTCCGGGACTTACAACCACAACATCTGTTGGTTCAACTTTAACTTTATAAATGCTGTCCAGATAATTTACACCTTTTCGATGGGCTTTTATAACATCACCTGCAGTAGCATAGATAATATCCTTCTGACTATTTAAAACAACATTGAACAGGAAATCAGCACCAACCATTCTGGCAGCTTCCTCTATATCAGTTCTTACAGGACTTTCAATCGCACCAGTGGTTGCTCTGTCATCTGTCATCATTTTGTGGTTTGTCATGACAGTTTTTTCTGAACTAACTGCAGGAAGAATCGCTTTTCCACCACCACTGTACCCGGCATAATAATGGAATTCTATATTACCAGTACACACGATAACATCAGAGTCAAGAACTGCTTCGAAAATTTCCACAGGAGTTCCGTTGCTTGTATCCCCCACATATCTACAGCGTGACCTGTCATGCTCAATACATCGAACACGTTTGTAGATATCAGAACCTACCAGTTTTTCAATCTCTTCCTCAGTCTGGTTTCGGTGGAGACCAAGACCAAATACAATGGTTATATTTTCATCCTTGATACCTCCACGGTACAATTCATCCAAAAGTGGAGGCAGCATTTTTTCAGTAGGTGCCGGACGTGTAGTATCACTAACAAGTACTGCAACAGTTGACTCCTCATCTACGATTTTCGAAAGACGTTTACTCTCCACCGGATTTTCCAGAGCTTTTTGCATTATGGATGTATAATCCTCTGTGATTTCCGGTTCTTCAGGAACTAAGACACGTGATAGATTTTTATCTGGAATGTCCAGAGTTAAACTGTCGTGCCCATACGGCAGTTTTATTGAACTCATGCAAAAAAAGAGGGGGTTAATGCTATATATCATTTTTGAACTTCAGATGTTCCACCAATGACTGTGTATTCTGATAACTTTTTCTACCCGTTTCAACACATTTTCTGAAACATTATCCTCCTGGATTTCTGGTAAATGTTTTTCAGTATTTATTGCCATTATGACCTGATAGATGGATTCAGCCAGTTCCTTATGCTGATACCCACCTTCAAGAACCAGTACAGTTCGTTTACATGTAAAGTCTGAAATTTTTTTGATGCATCCTGCCAGTGTAGCAAAACCTTCCGAAGTTAGCCGCATACCACCAAGCGTATCATGTTCCTGTGCGTCCATCCCGGCAGATACCATAACGATATCAGGTTGAAATTGTAATGCAACAGGCACAAATATTTTGTTGAAAACATAGGCATAATCTTTATCGGTTGCACCTGGTAAGAGAGGTACATTGATGTTGTATCCTTCACTTTTTCCGGTGCCAGTTTCGTCCAGCCATCCTGTTCCAGGATACCATGGATATCTATGAATGGACATATACATCACAGAAGGGTCTGAATAAAACGAATGCTGGGTACCATTTCCATGATGCACATCCCAGTCAATGATAAGGACACGGTTCATACCCTTTGATTGGGCGTATTTTGCAGCGATGGCGATGTTGTTGAATAGACAAAATCCCATTGCTTTATCAGATTCTGCATGATGACCGGGTGGTCGTACCAGTGCAAAAGCGGAAGAATTAGTATATGTTTCTATTACTGCCCTGATAGCACCTCCTGCAGCAAGAAGCGCAGTACGGAAAGAATCTTTTGAAACGACTGTATCAGGGTCAAAGGGAATCTCGTTGTTGCAGTGATATTCAACTTTTTTAATATAATCCGGATTATGAATAGTTTGAATCCAGGAAATTTCAGCGGAATCGGGCTCTATTAATGGATGGTTCTTAAAAGTACCCTGTTTTTCCAGATGTTTTATGACGTAACTGAGCCGGGATGCGGATTCCGGGTGGTTGCCAGTATTGTGTTTGAGATAATCTGGATGATATATGATGGATGTCATTAGTGTAATTATTAATATGCGTTTTTAGAGTTTAATTTTTTCCTTAATCAGGAATATTTTCCTGTGAACAGATTGTAAATACCTGCAATAATGAAACCAGCTATAACAAGTGCGCCTATCAGATTGAGCCAGAAAACCTGATTTTCCAGAGAAGGAATATTGTTTAACATAAACAAACCAAACAGAATGGCAAATGCGATCATAATGTATAACAATCCTGATTGTACAGTACCCATTTAAACACCGTTAGGTACATCTTTTAAAACCAATAAATAGTTTATCCTTTTTTCAAATGATATCCAAGTACAACAGGGTGCACTTTTGTTCCCTAAAATCCCAACCGAAAAGTTAATTTGCATACATTTGTTTTATATACCGCAGATATATTGTTATTGAAAAAATTTATATAATCTATTTCTGCAAAGTCATATTGATTACACACATTCTGTAATTTTACATTCATTATAATAAAGGTTTATAATATGGAGGAGTCTATGCAAACTGTTCTACAGGGAGCCACAATCTTTGATGGAACAGATAATGGTTTTCATACTGATGCCGTGATGGTCTTTCAGGATGATAAAATAGTATATATCGGTTCTCAGGATGAATGCGATATAGAAATAAATGATGATGCACTGGTTTATGATGTCTCTGGACAATTTATCATACCAGGTCTAATAGATACTCATGTTCATCTGGATTTACATGGTGTTCCAGATACTTATCAGGAAAACCTTCTGGATGATAAATACCGGGCTATTCGTGCTGCAGTAGATATGGAAAAAACTGCAAAAGCTGGATTTACCACAGTTAGAAATGTTGGTTCAGTAAATTTTATAGATATTGCTGTAAAAAAAGCGGTAGAAGAAGGTCTTATAGGAGGTCCACGGATACTGACCAGTGGAAAAATTATTTGTATGCAATCTTCTGGAAGTGAATATTTTTCCGGTCTGTATCGTGAAGCAGATGGTATAGATGAAAACCGTAAAGCTGCACGTGAACAGCTTAAGGAAGGTGTTGATTTTCTCAAAGTCATGGCAACAGGTGCAATTATGAACCCGGGTGGTGTACCCGGAGCACCCCAGCTTAATGTTGAAGAAATACGAGCAGTGGTAGACGAAGGTTTGAAACTGGGTATATATACAGCTGCTCATGCGCATGGTGCAGAGGGGATTAAAAATGCAATCAATGCAGGGGTTAGAACAATTGAACATGGGACTCTGGCAGACGATGAAACTCTCTGGATGATGAAGAATAACGATGTATATCTGGTATCTACACTTTCATCGAATTATTTCATGGTACGAAAGGAAAATGAAGAAGCAATCCCGGAATTCATGCGTGAAAAAGCAGAAGAAGTATCCCAGATGCGTAAGAATGTCATACGCAAAGCACTTGATATTGGAGTTAAAGTAATCATGGGTACTGATGCCGGGACACCATACAATTATCATGGTAATAATAGTATGGAACTGGTTCGATATGTCAGAGAGAATTTGATGACGACAGAACAGGCTATTATTGCATCAACAAAGACAGCTGCAGAGGCAATTGGTATCGGGGATATAACAGGTACACTTGAGGCTGGAAAATCTGCAGATTGTGTGGTCCTCAAAAAAGATCCGATGGATGATGTTACATGTCTTCTGGATACGAATAATATCAGTATGACTTTTAAAGAAGGAAAATTGCTAAAATGTTTGTGTGAATGGGAATAAAACAGTATCCATATTATACAACAAATTTACATAATATTACATAT
>NZ_JBKGYF010000084.1:0-7128 GCF_046546175.1 Methanohalobium sp.
TCAGATTCAACATCATTTTCTTCTTTTGATTCAGAGGAGGTATCTGATGATTCTTCATCTGCAACTGTTTTTTCTACATAAGGGTAGAATCTTACATCATCTGAATCAGCAGTATTGAAATAGATGTTTTCCATCAAATTCTGTGTATCACCTTTATCAAGTGTTATGGAATTGTTTAGAACCATTTTAATAGTGCCATCATCAAGAGAGTCAATTTCCATATTTCCATAGGTGTCTTCGGTTTCCAGTTCAATACCTTCATCATCGATTTGCCAGAACCCTTCGATAACAGCAATGCTATCTGCCTGACCCTGGAACACTTCGTCAACATAAAATTTGAGAGTGACTACATCTTCTTCACCCATTATATCCTGTTTATAGGCCCACGTGGTATCCTCATCATCCATATCTATGACTTTGTCGTCTATCTTTTCACCGTCTTTTGTAAGTTCGAGCCAGACCTTGTTACCGTCTACATCTATCTGCTGGGGAGTGACTGCATAACCGTCTTTGAGTTTGATGGTTTCTCCGGTTTTCACGGTTCGGCTTGCTCCGGAATGCATGGCCAGCTTACAGAGTTTGCTGACGTCTCCTTTTATTGGTACATAATCTTCTGCAAGGAACCCAATTTTATCGAAGCTATGTTTGAGTTTGCCGTATTTTTTAGATTTGATATCTTTCTGTATTTCGCTCTTGTATATTATATCAGATTCTCTATTGTTGTTTGGGTCATCATCGAGTTCTCGGTTATTATTATCCACATCGTCTACGTAAACAGAGAGTGTTTCAGAAAACTTGTCATCATCAAGGTCGTACCAAAATTCTGCAAACGAATAATTTTCTTCACCTTTTGGAGTCCAATTTATCCATCCATTGCCAATATTAAAGTCTGATTCATTAGCAACCGCGCCTCTAACATCATAAGTCCCAGTAGTTGTGATCTTGTTCTTCATGTAGAATCTTACATCATCTGAATCAGCAGTATTGAAATAGATGTTTTCCATCAAATTCTGTGTATCACCTTTATCAAGTGTTATGGAATTGTTTAGAACCATTTTAATAGTGCCATCATCAAGAGAGTCAATTTCCATATTTCCATAGGTGTCTTCGGTTTCCAGTTCAATACCTTCATCATCGATTTGCCAGAACCCTTCGATAACAGCAATGCTATCTGCCTGACCCTGGAACACTTCGTCAACATAAAATTTGAGAGTGACTACATCTTCTTCACCCATTATATCCTGTTTATAGGCCCACGTGGTATCCTCATCATCCATATCTATGACTTTGTCGTCTATCTTTTCACCGTCTTTTGTAAGTTCGAGCCAGACCTTGTTACCGTCTACATCTATCTGCTGGGGAGTGACTGCATAACCGTCTTTGAGTTTGATGGTTTCTCCGGTTT
Organism: Methanohalobium sp.; assembly: GCF_046546175.1. Lineage (NCBI taxonomy): Archaea > Methanobacteriati > Methanobacteriota > Methanomicrobia > Methanosarcinales > Methanosarcinaceae > Methanohalobium > Methanohalobium sp. The sequence continues at coordinate 1,406 of NZ_JBKGYF010000084.1, forward strand.
TCACGGTTCGGCTTGCTCCGGAATGCATGGCCAGCTTACAGAGTTTGCTGACGTCTCCTTTTATTGGTACATAATCTTCTGCAAGGAACCCAATTTTATCGAAGCTATGTTTGAGTTTGCCGTATTTTTTAGATTTGATATCTTTCTGTATTTCGCTTTCGTAGATTAATGAGTTTGAATCGTCACTAAGGGATCTTTCGCTTTCTGTTTCAGAAATATTGATCTTTATAGTTTCACTTGAGATATTATCATTATGATCATACCAGAATGTTGCAAAATCATCTGCATCGATTTTTAGATTGAAAAGTTTATCAGTATTTACACTATCTCCATCATTAAATCCAGTTACATCATAAGTTTCAAATTGGATTTGTGGAGTTTCCTGGCATGCCCCCTTCAATGCGATTTTGGCATTCCCATTATCAGGAGCATCTACAGATATTTCCTGATCATTATATGATGCAGTCCAATTTGATTCATTATCATCATATGTAATTTTTAAATCGTTATTGAAACTTCTCCAGTCATTGAAATCTTTCAAACTTACTTTTAGACTATTCGATGATTCAGTTCCATTTACATTCAAAGTAATATTATCCGCATGCATATTATATATTGAACTTTTAAGTTCTACAGAATCTACTGTATCGCTCTGTGCACTTATTGGGTTAGTTCCAACAAGCAAAGCAAGGGCCATAAATACTAATAGAATCAAGGTTAACTTTCTTTTCATGCTTTTTACTCCTTTTCAACATTATTTTATCAGTTGGACAGAACATATAGAAAGTTTCATCAAACTTCCAACTATTATTTTAAAGTAAAACTTGATGGAAATAAGTCAAAAATATATATAAATATAATTTTGTAGATTACGTTTATTAGTCACTTAGTTATTAACAAGTAGTTAAGTATGAAAGCTGAAAATTAGAAATATTTACTACGAATATACAACAATCAAACAGGTAAAATGTTTCTTAACGACTTACTGATTCTACAGAAAAATTGTATTAAGATGTGGCTAATTATTGTCTCATTGTATAGTTTTTGCAAACAAGTGATTACATTATTAAATGAACAGGATAAAGCTAAATGTCCAATAGACCACCATCTTGGTGCGTATTGTGTAGGAGATGCCACATCATATGTACTCAGATTCAAAACAAACAATGTCCTGTACATTTATTCTAAAGGTAGAGGCAGTTACAAAAGATGCAAACTGGAAAAATACGGTTTCCCGAGAAAACCTGCATCAAGACTTAAATACATCTATGGACTCTACAGCCTGTCCGACAATTAATGTTAAAGCAGATATATTCTACAAAGGGGTTTACCAAGTAACATAAATTATCAGTCCTAATCATTTATCTTATATCATTTGGTAGTATCCGTGTCTGGTTTTTGGATTATTGGATAAATGTCATTGGTAAATAACTTATTATTCATCTTATATTTATTTAAATAATAGATAAAATAAATTAATAGTATCGAATTGTCGGACAAGCTCTCCAGTTTGGAGACATCATGAGATTATCAAATTAGCTCATGATTTCACCCATTCTAATTTGATGATCTCTATACCGTTTGTAGATTAGTTTTTTATACTTAAAAACCCTTAAAAATTTTAAGGGTGTGTTATATGGAGAACGGAGTACTGTCACAAGGTATACCATATACAGAGTTAACTGTATCTGATTTGATTTTTGCAGTTGTTGTACTGCTAGTAGGTTTTATATTAGCTAGGATTGTAGTATCAATATTTAGGAACGGGTTGAAAAAGACAAAATTACCGGGTATTGTGATTGAATTCTTATCCAGGTTTCTGGTTGCATTATTATATGTACTTGTAATTCTTGCATTTGTAGGTGCACTGGGATTTGCTGTAGGTTCTGTATTCTTGGGTCTTTCAGCAGTTATCGGTTTAATCCTGGGTTTTGGTATGCAGGACACTCTGACAAATTTGACAGCAGGAATCTGGATAGCAACATTGCGCCCCATCGACAGGGATGATTATGTAACTATCAATGGAATGTTTGGAAAGGTGAACGCAGTAGGGATGATGGCAACTGAACTTATCACTCCTGACAATCAGTTCATCACAATCCCAAATAAACTCGTATGGGGAAGTGCAGTTATCAATGATACACGTATGCCAATACGAAGGGCAAGGGTTGATGTTGGTGTAAGTTATGATGCCAACCTTGATAAAGCAATCCAGGTTGCTTTTGATGTCATGAAAAATAATTCTATGGTTCTGGATGACCCTGCACCAGCAGTGGTAACATCAGGACTAGGTGATTCCTCGGTAAACCTTCAACTGCGTGCGTGGGCAAAAAATGAAGATGTGTGGACTGTCAAATGGGATCTTACCAGTGAAATATTTAAAGCCTACAGGGAACAAGGTATTGAAATACCGTATCCTCAGATGGATGTTCATCTAGATAAAGAAGAATGAAACAGGAAGCACTTTAAATCAAAGATTTAAAGTTATCCTTAAATTTGTAATTTAAGGAGCCACTTGGTATTTAGCCAAGTGGTAGATCACCTTTCTAAATCATTTATTGGGATCTCATCGGCTTTTTTCAACGCTGATCCAGAACATAGACCCTTCACCATCGGGGTTATCCTCAACATCCACACTGCCGCCATGAAGGTCAATTATACTTTTTACGATAGAAAGACCCAGACCTTTACCGGCAGTAGTTTTAGCTTTACCGCGTTTGAACCTGTCAAACAATTGACTTTTGTCTTCATCCGGTATTCCTGGACCTGAATCTTTTACTCTGATTTTCCAGTAATCACCCTTATCAAGTATATCCACGATGACTTCGCTCCCTTCAGGACTGTATTTTATGGAGTTGGATATCAGGTTGGAAAATGCTTGCTGTACTATAGGATTCACATTTGCATAATAGTGCTTGTTGCTACCATTTACAAATTTAATATTGATATTTTTATCAACCGAGTTGCTTTGCAATTCGGTAATGGTTTTTTGAAGAATATTACTGACATCCATCGGTTGGAATTCAATATTGTCCATACACTCTATTTTTGCAAGTTCACCGGCTTTTTCAATCAATTCAATAGCCCGGCTATTATTTCTTATTATCTTTTCAATAAGGTTGAGTTTAGCAGTATCTTTTTCCTTTTTATAAAGAAGGTCAGCAAACCCTTTGACAAGTCCAATTGGATTAAGCAGGTCGTGCCTTAGTATATCCGTAAACATTTCCCTGGTCTCATTCAGAGTTTCCAATTTTCTGGCATATTCCTGTAAATATTCTGCAGCTTTTTTACGCTCCTCTTCACTGCTAATAGATGAAGCTATAATACTGATAATGTGCTCATCATCATCGGTAAATTCCACACCATGTTGAAACACTACACATAAAGCACCAACAGGTTCTTCGTTACAATGCACAACACGACCGATATACGATTTGAGCCCATAATTGGTTACGTTTGGGTCTGTAGCCGCATAAGGTGTATTATTAAGGTCTTTAAATGACCAGATTTTTTTACTACCATCCATAATAACTTCGTAACAAATATGACCTTCCGGGTAAGCTACTGGATTATAATCAGCCGGTGCATTCCAATGAGCCTGCGTATACATCATCCCATTAACAAGACGGTTGTAAAGTGCGGCATCAGCATCAAACAGTTCCCCACATAAAGAAGTTAGACGCTGGATGTTTTCATCATGGTCTGGGCCAAGATTTACAAGAGTAGAATTTACCTTATTCAATCTCTCTTCCAGCTGTTTCCTTTTGGTGATATTTCTTGCAACACTCAAAATTGCAGTTTTACCATTGTAATTTACAATACTGGAATTGATTTCTACTGGTATTGGTTTCTCATCTTTAGTAACATGGGTGGTTTCAAATACTTGGACTTTATCAGCTGGTATTTGTTTGAAAAGGTTTTGAATGTATTCAGGGTTTAGAGAAGAATCGATATCCTGAGGTTTCATGGACAGCAGTTCTTCTCTTGTATACCCCAGTACGTTAACGGCAGCTTTGTTGACATCAATAAAATTACCATCAAGGTCCATAACCCATACAGTGTCGCTCATCCCGTCAATCAATTCTTTGTAATTTTCTTCGCTTCTTTTTAATTCATATTCAGTTTGCTTTCTTTCAGTTATGTCCAGGTGATACATCAGGACAGGACAAGGTCTCGGTTTTTTATTCAAAGGTATAACTTTCATTATAAACCAGCGTTCCTTGTCAGGTGCATGGCAGGGGTACTCCAGTTCAAATGTATCTTTATACCCCTGAATAACATCCCTTATCCCCTTTGCAGCGACAGGAGCTTCTTCAGATTTGTCACCAGTTGCTTCATTGCAGACTTTCAGATAATTTGTACCTTCACTGCAGCGTTCTGGATCCAGGTCATTATTTCTGGCAAATTCTCTCCATCCATCATTTACATGGATGATTGTGCCATCTGTATCAATAACTGCAAGATTGTCAGGTAACCTGTCTGTTATTTCACTGAGCAACTCTTCATTTGTTTTTTCGCTGCTGGTAAAATCAGTAATATCCTCTGCAGAACAGATGATATATTCCACATCACCCTTCTTATCCAGCTTTGGAGTTCTGGTTATAGATAGTAGCCTTTTAACCCCATCACTATTTTTAACCCATTCCTTAGCAAGGGTCTTTTCTTTGCAAGCAAATGCTCTTTTGTTATTAGTGATGTTTATTTCTGCTTCATTCTCATCAAAAATATCCAAAAAGTCTCTATTTTTCAAATCCCTGTCCTCAAAACCCAGAAAGTCAGCATGAGCTTTATTCGCCCCGGAATACGTCTTTTCATCAACGAGAAACCAGAGCTGGATACCTATATAGTCTAGAAGGTGGTTTTCTTCCACAGGATCCATATCATCTCAACCTTCATTATAAGTTGTTATATCATTAAAACATTATTATATCATTAATATAATAATATAAGGATTTATAGAAATATAATATATATCGGCTTGTCCTACTCTTCCCTTTAGCAAAATGTCTGAAAAAACCTATAATAGAAGTTAGAGGCATTCGCAATTCATGGCTAACATTTGCAAGAAGTCCACTTTCACCTTAATTAAAGTATTTTTTGCCTGTTTTCTTTCTGTAAACGCTGTTTATATGATTAATTCCATATGCTGTTAGTGTATAAATAATTATGTGTTTTTCTTTTGTAATAATTCAATTTTATATAGTTTTATATTAGTAGTTTTTCATAATAAATAAATTTGTTAGCACTTGGTAACCAGCATGTAATCCCTGTTAATTTCTGGGTTTTTATTTTAACAATTACATTGTTATATAATAATTTTTATATAGGACTTTTTTTTTGAAAACTCCCTTTTAAAAGACAAAGGTATATATAAAAGTATCCATCTAATAATAATCATTAAATAGCTTTTAGAATATATTTTTTTAAAAAAAGGAAGCAAGATAACAACCAAGCTTTTCGATAACTAATTAATCAATTTTTGTATGTATAACAACTTTAATATATAAGTATTATTTAGCAATAATCTTTATATAACATGATTTTACAATGTACTATTGTGCCTTTAAAGGGCACAAGTATAGATAGGATCTAGGTTTAAATCCAACGTAAAAAATACGTGGAGGAAGTGATCAATGATAGATATAAGTGAACCCGAAAAAATATTAGAAAGATATAATGTTAAAAAAGAGCAAGAAATGACGCCCGAAGAGGCAGCAGAGGAG
>NZ_JBKGYF010000085.1:0-7042 GCF_046546175.1 Methanohalobium sp.
GTAACGATATTTCATGGACTGGCATCTTCTTCTAACCTATAAATACTGCATGAGCGTAGCTCATGCGGTGCTCAGTAAAGATGAAAAAATAGTTACGTTTTTAAAGCGATAAGATAATTTGATGGTCTCAATAACCTAAAAACACCAGGAAATACTAAGTCTCTATATGGGAAACCTACAAATGCGGTTAATTCATATTCTAATAAGAAGGTATAGTAAATGAGCAATGCATATTTAAATATTAGCTACAGTCCGGAAACCTGTGGATGGTGCAATGGTACAGGTGAAGACAGCGGTGCCCATGATCGTCCATGCAGGATATGTGACGGAGAAGGGAGCATACTGGTAGCACAGCCAGCAAACAATTGTGCATGGTGCGATGGTAATGGTGCAGATAGAATAGAATCCGGGAAACCCTGCAGAGCCTGTGATGGTTCCGGATGGGCTCATTCATTAATTGGTTAGATGTGAACTTCAAATTGGCTAGAAACCAATTGGATCCTTAAATTACAAATTTAAGGACAAGTTTAAATCTTTGATTTTAAGTGCTTCCTGTCTCATCTTTTTCCTCACCCTAAATCCATTAATTTAAGATGACTGGAAACAAGTCTACAGGATCCATCCCTCGTTCCGAAGGTGTTTATGTTGAAATTTTGGTTAATCGATTACAATATATGATATATATAATTAAATATAATTAAATATGATTAAAAGGTATTGATCCCCATGTTTCATTTCAAAGAAATGAAACTCGCAATAAATCTACGATTTGATTCTATGCTAAAGTAAAGACATAAGGGGTTTTCCACCTTCAATTTTATAAAACTAAAAAATAGTATCAATCCAATGCAAATTTTTGTTTGAGAACCAGTTTTATGATAAATGCATATTTTTCTTTTAAATAATAGACTGTAGGTGATTTGTAATCCTTCTTATATGACTGGATAATTCCGAGTTTGGATTGTATGTATCCAACCAAAGACGCAACTGAATTCCGAGATATATTATACTTTGTAGTTATAATCGAGTACAAATCATCAATAGTTAATTTATTACTGTTTAAAAAAACGCATAAAATATTACTGCGAACACCCTCTTCATCTTTTTCGATGAACTTCTGCAAACGCTGTTTGATTTTAAGTTGTATAGAATCCATGAAACATCACCATACAGCTGGATATATTATATTAGCTATCTATGGTATAAATAACTGTATGTAAAACAGTTCAGTATATTAAATATAAAACTAGGTTGTTATAAATAGTTAATTCCAGTTTACGAGGTTGTTATATTTATTTTTGATGTTTGACATAGATATTTTAAATTAAATACAGAAAAAATAAAAAACCCAGAGAGGTTTTAACCAAACATCCCCTCTGGCTGCTTTTCAATGGGTTTTCTACCAGAATTCATAACCTTGTCTACAGCTGTTAAGAACTGATCAGCCCCTACAGAGTCTTTATCATCACGTACTGCAAGCATCCCGGCTTCCATTGCTATGGCACTCAGGTCCGCACCACTTGCCCCTTCTGTAAGTTTTGCAATTTTCTTGAAATCTATATCATCAGAAACAGACATGTTCCTTGCATGTATCTGCAAAATATTTTCTCTGGCTTCAGCATCCGGCATTGGTACCATAATAACCCGATCGAATCGACCCGGTCTCAGTATTGCTGGATCAAGTACATCTGACCGGTTAGTCGCCGCTATAATTCGTACCTCTCCTCTTTCATCGAAGCCGTCCATTTCTGCCAGCAACTGCATAAGTGTCCTCTGCACTTCCCTATCTGCTCCATTGGTATCATTTAAACGTTTGGCAGCTATAGCATCTAGTTCATCGATGAAAACTATACTCGGTGCCTTTTTGCGTGCCATTTCAAAGACTTCACGCACCAGTTTCGCTCCTTCACCAATATATTTCTGAACAAGTTCTGAACCAACTACCCTGATGAAAGTAGCATCTGTTCTATGGGCTACAGCCTTTGCAAGCAGTGTTTTACCTGTCCCTGGTGATCCTGAAAGCAAAATCCCTTTTGGAGCAGAGATTCCAACACGGGCAAATGATTCCGGTTTTGTAAGTGGATATTCGACTGACTCAATTATTTCCTTTATCTGTTCATCCAGCCCGCCTATCTGGTCATAATCCACTTGCTGGGATTCGATAACTTCCATAGCAGAAACCATTGGTTCTTCTGTGGACTGAACAACATCCACAACTGCAAATGTCTGCTGGTTGAGTGCTACCATTGACCCGGGTTCAATCTCTTTATCTTCCAGATACTTGGACATACTGACCATGAACTGTGGACCGGTACTACTTCGTACCAGTATTTTACCATTGTCAAGTATATCCATCACGGTTCCTATAATCAATGGGGATGATTTTAAGCGGTCTATTTCAGCCTGTAATTTTCGAACTTCTCGTTCATATTTGAGCTTTTGATTTTCTACATAACGTTTTTCTGACTCTATTTGATTGTACTGTTCATTAAGACGGTTATTTCGATACTCAAGCTGCTTCATCCGGTCCAATAAATATTTGGAAAAGTCCCCCTCGAACTCAGTCAGATATTCATTTTCGTTTTCATCTTCATCGAATTTGTATTTATAATTATTTTCATTCATGTTTTCTTCGGTGATTTCGTATTTACTATCATCCATATTTCCATTAGTAGTCTCACTCATAAAGCTCTATTATTATATAAGATTGGACGATATATATCCCTTTCGAATGGTTCCTAACAAAAAATCATGATGATTAGATTTATCAGTGGGTTATATTTTTATTATTTAATAATTAATATCGCTCTAAGCTCCGATCACTATTTAAATATATACGTTATATATCCTTTTTCAGTGGATTTTGATAACGTTTGTAGAGTTGATACGAAATGCAAACAACGCAAGCACAATGTGAAATATGTGGCACAGAAATTAAAGGTCGACCTACTAAAGTAAATATCGAAGGAAGCGAACTTGAAGTATGTTCAAAATGTGCGCAGTATGGTACCAGTGTTGATACTAAAACACAACCGAAACAACAGGTATCAGGTAAAAAAACAGCCCCGAAGAAAACCGAAAAAAAACCTTATCCCACAAAATCCAAGTTTGAAGGACCTACATATGAACTTGTAGAGGGTTACGACCAAATCATAAGGGATAAAAGGGAACAACTTGAATGGACACAGGAAGAACTGGCTGCAAAAATAAAAGAAAAGGAGTCACTTATAAAAAAAATAGAACGTGGAGAAATTGTACCAGAAGACTCTGTCCGCAAAAAGCTAGAACGTACCCTCAACTTACAGCTCACCGAGAAAGTGGAAGATATCGATATGGATGGTGATAGTGCATCCAAAAACACTACACTTGGCGATATTGTAAAAATAAAACGTGAATAAATGGATTATCAAAAACTTTATTTTGGGCTTCTACCCTTCAATCATTTTTACGGAATCTTTTTCGTTTAAACATAAAAGGTATTGATATGGGATTGAAAGACAAAAAAATAGGAATCATCGGAACAGGCAAAATGGGAAGTTCCCTTATACATGGAATTATTAATTCAAAAATTGTTGACAGCAGTAATGTATATGCCAGTGATATATACGACCTGTCACTTGAAAAATTGCATGAGGAACTGGGAATCAAAGTTTCCACTGACAATAAGCAAACCGTTATGAACTCCGATATAATAATACTTGCTGTAAAACCACAGATTATAAGAACGGTACTTGCAGGGATAAAAGACGACGTCACTGAAAACAAACTGCTTATATCCATTGCAGCAGGTGTCCCTATATCAGAAATTGATGATGAGCTCAATTCAGGTACCAAATTAATAAGAGTTATGCCAAACATTGCTGCGACTGTTGGTGAAGCTTCCTCTGCCATCTGTCCCGGTGAAAACACTACAAATGAAGATGTTGATGTTACACTAGAAATTTTTAAAACTGTTGGAACCGCACGTGTTATACCAGAGTATCTGATGGATGCTTTTACAGGTGTTTCTGGAAGTGGGCCTGCTTTTATATTCCCAGTTATCGAAGCCATGGCGGATGGTGCAGTATATGAAGGGCTGGACCGCAAGAATGCCCTGACATTTGCAGCACAAACTGTACTCGGTGCAGCAAAAATGGTCCTTGAAACTGAAAACCATCCTGCAGAGCTCAAAGACATGGTAACATCACCTGGTGGTACTACAATACGGGGAGTCCATGAACTTGAAGAACATGGTATAAGGTCTGCTTTCATGGATGCTGTTATTGAATCATCCAGACGGTCAAAAGAACTTGGAAAAAAAGATTGATGCAAATAATTTATAACAGTAAGGCAAAGATTATTATAGTGAAAGCTAATAATAAAGTGGTAAATAAATGACAAAAGGTGTTTCATTATTGTGGAAGTGGGGAGAATGAAATCATTTGCAGTAATTAGAGGGGATAATACAGACAAGGTAAAAATTGCCCTACACGATTTGGAGCAATACGGTAAATTTCAGTTCCAGACAAAACCTAAACGTTTAGAACCGGATTATGCCGACCATCTTCTTGTAAGCGTCCTGAAAGTTCCTCTGAAATCCAGATGCAACTCTGCTGCACTCGTAGAGCTAAATGACAACGCTGGTGCGGTGATTAATAGATTGAAAAAAATACATCCACCGGCACACATTGTAATTGTCAGTCCCAGACACGATGCATACAATGAACTGATTAATAAATCCAAAAATTATCCAGTATTTGACAGGAGTTTTAAATCCAAGAGCGAATCAAAACTTCTGTATTTCTGATTAGGTTCACCAGCCGAACGGGTGGTAAACATAGTAACCAAACTCATCTGTAAAATCCGTGAAATCAGATGTAGTTCCAGCTATACTCCGTAATTTCATAACGTAAGTATACAGGCTTTCAATATCTTTTATTTCTTTTTTTACTAAAGACTTTAGTTGCTCACGTATCTCAATGTCATAGTCAGCATCAAGTGTTTGCAGGTATTCTGACAACCTGGAAGCAAGAATTTCGCCCCTGCGGTCCCAGTCTGTTAATATTATCACACATTTACCGGTATACGCAATATCTTCTGAAAAATTTAAGATCGATTTATTGGATACCGTTTCTATATCTCCATCGATTCCAAGCTTTTTCAGTGAACGAATATCACGTTTACCTTCCACTACAAAAATATCCCCATTATGAGAATGCTGAAACAATTCATCAAGGATTTCTTCAACTTGCTCTAGATGTTTCCTGTATTCAAAAATAGAAGTTTTCAGGTTGTTGTTTTGATTGTTCATATCAACCAATGTTTTGATGAATATGTATAATTTGAAAAACTGATATACACTTAACAGTATAAACGTCATGGTTATTAAATTTCATGGTTATTAAATGTCACAGGAAAAAATATTAAAACATTTGATTCATAATAAACCAAATTTAATAATAAAAGGTGAAAAGAAATGAGTTTTGAAAAAGCAGTAGAATTTCATGGCCATCAGTGTCCAGGACTTGCTATTGGATATAGAGCAGCACAGATAGCCCTTGACAAATTCAAAAACCGTTCAGAAGATGAAGAACTGGTTGCTATTGTAGAAAACAATTCATGTGCTGTAGATGCTATACAATCACAGACAAGGTGCACTTTTGGAAAAGGAAACTTTGTATTCAGGGATGTATGGTAAACATGTATACACATTCATAAAAAGAGGGGACTCTAAAGGATTAAGAATTGCACTCAAACCGCAAAGTGACCCTGTAGATGAGCGCCACCTAGAGATTTTTAAAAAATTGCAGGAAAACAGTGCAACTGATGAAGAAGTTAATGAATTCAGAAATCTCCATGAGCTGAAAACCAACAACATACTTGAAGCTCCTGAAAATGAACTGTTTGACATAGAAGATGTCTCAATTGAACCTCCTCAGAAAGCACAGATATTTGAAACTGTTGTGTGTGATGAATGCGGAGAGGGTGTAATGTCCTCCAGAGTAACAACCAACAACAATCAAAATGTTTGCCTTCCCTGTTCCAAAAAATAAGGTTGCAAAAAAAAAATATACAATCTCTTCATATAAGGAGGTAATGAATGAAATAACATACCAGCCAATAGGAATAATCCACACAGGTTTTAAAGAACAAGAAGGCGTTCCTATACAACCTGCCGGAGCAAAGGGTGTAGAAGGTTATGTAGAAGTATATTCTGAATATGAACAGGGATTAAAAGACCTAGAAGGTTTTTCTCATGTATATCTGGTATACCATTTCCACCTATCAAGTGACTATTCCCTGATTGTTAAACCGTTCATGGATTCCAAAGAGCATGGATTATTCGCAACAAGAGCTCCGAAAAGACCAAATCCTATTGGTATCTCCATAGTTCGTGTTGTAAGTGTTGTTAAAAACATAATATATATTAAAGATGTGGATATCGTCGATGGTACTCCTCTTCTGGATATCAAACCCTATGTACCAGAAATGGGAGTGGGGGATTATGAAGACGTTAAAATCGGGTGGCTGGAGGACAACATACATAAAGTTGAAACAAGCAGAGCCGATAATAGGTTCATAGAATAATTAATAAGATATAACATTAAATTTAAACTATTTGAATACGAGGGTAAATTATGACAGATGAGGAATTTGAACCGATATGTGACATTTCTGAACAGTTCAGAGATTATTGCAACAGGATGCTCGAAAGTGAATATGACCCAAAACCCAGTAATTTTATTTTTAATACCCTTAAAAATCAGAAAACCATTGTAATGGCTGCAAACCCTAGGATCGGTCTGGTTACAAGGGGAATCCTGCGTGCGGCTAAAGATGCAGATGCTCCTATCATTCTGGAACTTGCAAGGTCTGAATGTAATCTGGAAAACGGATACACAGGTTTATATCCGTCTGATTTCTCAGAACAGACTTATCAGGCCGCGAAGGATGTAGGACATGATATTTGGTCCCTGCACGCCGACCATATAGTTATTAAAAAGGGTGACAGTAACGATATAGAAAACACCAAAAAACTGGTAAAAGCTCAAATCGATTCCTG
>NZ_JBKGYF010000086.1:0-6977 GCF_046546175.1 Methanohalobium sp.
TTCTTCAGAACAATCCCCGGCTGCATATACTCTAGGATTAGATGGACTCTGCATATATTCGTTTACTGCAATACCCTTTTTATGAACCTCTACATTACCTTTATCCAACTCGAGTTCATCGATATTGGGAATCCTGCCACCCCCATGGACTACAAGGTCTGTAGTAAAAGTCTCTTGGTTTTCATTTTCTGTAATTACTTCATACTGATCACCTTTCTTTTCGATCTTTACAACCCTGTGATTGGTTAAAATATCTAGACCTGCATCCTTTGAAGCTTTCACAGCCGCATCAACCATGTCAGGATCAAAAGGCTTCAGTGGCTGGTCTCCACTTTGTAATATTACAGGTTTTGAACCGGCTCTTGCAGCTACATTGGCAAATTCAAAGGATATATACCCACCTCCAAGGAAAACAATATTTTTCGGAAGACTGTTCAGTTCCATGAACTCATCACTTGTTATTATATTCTCGTCACCTGGTATATCCAGATTTCTGGGATTTGAACCGGTTGCTATTACGATATATTCACCTTCAATCTGGTTATCCCCCACTTCTATAGTTTTATCATCAAAAAACCGGGCAAGCCCATGATATGCATGGATGCCATGGGACCTAAAACTTTCATCAATCATATCGGGGAAGGATTGAGTAAAAGTATTTTTAAAAGATATTAAAGATGACCAGTTTATATTTGTATCCCTGTCCAGACCAGCTATATCCTTCATCCTGTTGTTCCAGTCAACAAGTTCAGCTCCACCGACAAGTACTTTTTTGGGGTCGCACCCCCTTAATGCACAGGTTCCTCCAAAAGGTCTGTGATCTATGATAGCTACTTTTTTACCTGATGAATTACATTTGTGGGCAACTGTAGAACCTGCAGTCCCTGTACCAATAACAATAACATCATATTTTTCCATTATACCACCTGAATTTATTTCCTCCTGTATGTACCCATCAATTCCCCTTTGCCGATGACATGACCTTCCAGCGCCTTTTCAATTTCCTTTTTAGTTGTTCCTTCATTTTTATTGAGTTTTGTATCAAGTGCATAAACCCTGAAGAAATATCTGTGAGTTCCCGAAGGTGGGCATGGTCCCCCATAAGATGATTTACCAAAACTGTTTGCTCCCTGTACACCAGGTACACTGTTTTCTTTTATACCTGATGAAGGGTCTATATTCCACACCACCCAGTGTATAAAGGTACCACCTGGTGCATCAGGGTCATCCATTATCAACACCAGAGTTTCTGTTCCTGAGGGAACGTTGGCAAACTGTAACTCCGGGTTTATGTCTTTACCATCGCAGGAATATTTCTTTGGTATTTCCTCATTATGTTTGAATGCGCTGCTTTTTACCTGTATATTATCCATTCTTATTACTCCTCTTACCTTATGTTTTCACTTTATTCATTATTTCAAGGACCTCATTATCAGATACATCGTACCAGTTTTCATAAACCTGAGCTACTGCCTGGAAAAACGGAGGTATATCAAGCACAATAATATCATCCACAAGATTTCCTATCCTGTTAACAACCTCCCTTCCTGCAACAGGTACTGCTACCACTATTTTGCTGGCACCTCTGTTTTTGCAGAGTTTAATGGCTGCATTCATTGTAGAACCCATTGCAAGACCATCATCAGTCAGTATCACTGTTCTGTCTTTCATATCAGGTAGAGGTTCTCCATTTCTCAGTACCTCTATCCGTCTTTTAATCTCCCTGATTTGTTCGTCCTTGATACTTTCAATTAATCCTTCTGAAAGACCCCTTGCCGCACATTCATTGATGAAAGTACTTCCGTCTTCGGCAACTGCACCAAAACCAGCTTCAGGATTATAGGGAAACGGTAATTTTCTGGATATAAGTAAAGACAAATTCGCATTGAGATATATAGCTACCTGATAACCGATTTCAACTCCACCTCTTGGAATTGCGAGAACCAGTACATTTTCATCCCGGTAGTTATCAAATACCTTTGCAAGTTGTTTACCTGCATCTGTTCTGTCTTTGAACATCTTGCCCTATCTCCCCATACATTTGATTATGATACTTATTTATCGATAGATTTCAACCGATGACCCGGATGGAATATTTGTACTGGGCATACACAATTCCACAACTTTTTCAGCTATATATTCAGGCTTCAGGAATGGTCTGTGGGAGAACATCGACCTGTACATTTCTGTATCTACACCCCCTGGACACACAGCATATATATGTATATTTCTTCCTATCTCGCGTGCTGTTGATTCGGTTAACCCGATAACACCAAACTTTGATGCACTGTATACAGATAATTCCGGTATCCCGGATTTCCCTGCTCCCGATGAAATGTTGATAATTTTACCAGAATCGTTATTCAGCATATTCGGCAGGGCATATTTCATACCCAGAAAAACACCTTTCAAATTAACATCGATTACTTTTTCAAATTCATCCAGTGAGGTTTCAACAAAGGGTTTTCTAAGTCCAACACCTGCATTATTAACAAATATATCTATTCTACCAAATGTGTCGATACTTCTGGATACCAGATTTTTGACATCTTCTTCTTTAGTAACATCTGTTTGTACTGCCACTGATTGGCTTCCGATATTCTCAACATCTTTCCTGGTTTTTTCAATATCAACTTGCGTCCTTGCCGCCGGAATTATATTGGCACCTTCTTTTGCCAGTGCTAGACAGATAGCTTTACCAATCCCCCTACCACCACCAGTTACAACAGCTATCTGGTTTTTTAACTCCATAATATTCAGATGTTCCCCCTTACATTCTAGAGATATTACACAGTCTCCCCTAACAAAGATTTCTTATTCAATTATTTATAAGTATTTATTATCATATATGGTACTGTTCAGTTAATGGGACATATTTATCTATTTCCAATTGTTTGATATTACTGAGCACAATGATTTAAAGTTACAAATTAAGTGTAGATAGCCTTAACTGAAAAGTGTCCATATTTTCTTATAAACTGTCAATAACCATATATTCCTGTAAATCCATAATATGATAGTTATGTGCCCAGAAGTTTGTCCCTGGTGGCTCTATTTTGTACTGGATAACAGAATCCGAAAAATAATACATAAACCCGAACAAGTTCTGGATGGTTACATCAAACCCGGACAAATCGTTATGGATTTTGGATGTGGATCTGGTACATATACAATCCCTATGGCGAAAATGGTTGATGAAAACGGGAAGGTTATTGCTGTAGATTTCCAGAAAAAGATGCTTGAAATATTGGAAAAGAAAAGTAATAAGGAAGGAATAAAATCAAGAATAAAAATCCATCAAAACAAACCCGATAAAATAGGAATTTCAGAAAAAGTGGATTTTGCACTGGCATTTTATGTCATCCATGAACTTCCCAGTATTGATAACTTTTTCAGAGAAATGATTGATATTGCAAAACCCGGTGGTAAATTACTGGTAATCGAACCAAAGTTACATGTAAGAAAACAAATGTTTGACAAAATTGTGAATTCTGCCAATAATTCAGGATTTGTTCTACTATCTGAGGTCAACATCAGATTTAGCCATGCAGCTCTGTTCGTTTTTGAGCCAAAAAATAATAAAACAGGAATTATATAACAATTATATGCAGACAATCTTCTGAAGAATTTTGCCGAAACCCAAACTGATGGTGCTCTATCTGCAAAAAACAAATTGCTAATAGCAATGGCACTTGATGCCGGTAACGGGGACATTGATGGAGTAAAGGCACTTTCAGAACATGCCAGACATGCAGGTGCCACTGAAGATGAAATTTTTGAAGTTGTAAAAGTTATTGGGTCGGTATGTGGAATTCAGGGGTTGTTTTATGCTTCTAAAGCTTTAAAATAAGTAAATACCATATGTTATACAGGTTACAATGACATCGGAGGTTAAAAGTCAGGATGAAAATATAGTGGACAATAAGTTGTTCATCGATTTTTTGTTCTTTTTTATTTTGATACCCTTTCTTTTAACATTAGTACTGGTTACTCCGCTGAATAAATTGTTTGTACTGCATACATCAAATCCTGAAGTGATACCCTTTTATTTTTCCAATTACGCACATGCAAATATTCTGCATTTACTCGAGAATCTTATCCCCTATTACCTGTTAATATCTCTGATTTTCAGGTTTCACAGGGACAGACACAAATTTTATATTGACATGTTTTTAATATTTGGATTATTGCCATTACTGATATCCTCCGGAAATAGCATACTGTTTCCATCCAGAAACGCACTGGGTTTTTCCGGTATTGTTTCTGCATTGTTCTCATATCTTTTATACACAATCTATATCTATATCCAGGAGCAATATAATCTAAAGTTCAGGTACATAATACCTTTATCCATTTTTGGGTTCTCTGTTTTTTTAATAATTCTCAAATATCAGATTGTTTATTCAATAAATCTGGCATATACCATATTGTTCTTTTTTGTGCTGTTGTTTACTGCAATTGTATATAAAACTGATTTAGAAGAGTTTATAATATCAACGTGGGACTTTATAGAAATTTACATAAAAAAATCATTAACCAGTGGTAAATTAATTGATGTTTTTTTCAGCCTGTATATATTCATGGTACTGGTAATTTTGATGATAGTAATTTTTCTGTTTCTGTTTCCTGTTAACATAGAAAATGTCAACATATTCGGCCACTATATCGGCTATTGCTTTGGGCTCTTTGCACCACTTGCATCAAGAACATTACAAAAATTGGGTTTCTATTATTAATGATATTAGTTAATCTCCAAAAGTTTTATATAAACACTTGATATTTGATTGTTTCGAGTTGGGTTTTAACCGAATAGGACATAAAACATTATATAAGGTCAATGATTTCATTAATAAATATTACCTCAAAATATTAACACATTAAGTGATTTAAAATGAAACAGTCATTATTAGATGTCATATTTCTTTCTGACAAAAGAAAGAAGCTACTCTTGTTGCTAAATGATAACGCAAAAAATATCGACTATATAAAAACTTCACTTAATGTGACTTCTACATCAATAATGCCCCAGATCAAGATTTTGAAAGAAAAATACCTGATAACCTATGACCAGGAAAATGACCTGTATAGATTATCAGACGTCGGAAAGATCATTGTCGATAACATGCAGCCACTGCTGGATACTGTGAATGTATTTGAAGAAAATCTGGAATACTGGGCTACCAGAGATTTGAGTGCTATACCAGACTATCTCTTGAAAAGAATAGGAGAACTCGGACACTGTATACTTATACAACCTGATTTAAACCATATGTTTGAACTTCCTCAGGAAATTGTTGACAATATGTTCAAATCAAACAAAATCATGGCTATAACTTCCTGTTTCCATCCAAGTTATCCTTCACTTTTTCTGGGTGTTGCAAGAAAAGGAATTGATATATTCATTATCCTGACAGAATCAACGTTTGAAAAATTGAGAAATGAATACAGTGATGATACAGAAGAATTCCTGAATCTGAGCAATACAGTGTTTTATATATGCAATGAAAACATTAAACTAACTGCAAGCGCTATAACAGATAGATTTATATTTTTATGCTTTTTCGATAAAGACCAGAGATTTGACTTACAATACATAATGAGTTTTGATGATAGTGCTCTAAATTGGGGAGAAGAGTTATTCCAGTATTATAAAAGCATATCTACACCCATAACAAAAGTTCAAGAAATACAAAAAGAAAACAAATAATATTACTACTGTATTACCACTGAATTCCATTTACTAACCGGATTTTGGTTTGTTACAGAACTGGATTTACTTCTGATTTTTTGAAAAACCTGAAACCTTAAATTTTTTCTGAAAAAAAATGTTAAACTTGGATTTAATTTTTTTGAAGAACCGTTGAAAATTATTGGATACATCAGCCGGGATTCGAACCCGGGTTTGGGCGTTGGCAACGCCCAGTGATAACCACTACACTACTGATGTACATTCGCATCTTTATCTGGTGCCCAGACCCGGACTTGAACCGGGGACAACTGCCTCTTCAGGGCAGCGCTCTCCCTACTGAGCTATCTGGGCTGTCAGTAAGCATCTACCTAATAATAGTATTTCTAAATTTAAATTTATCGATTAATATCACGGTTTCGATGGGCCCGCTGCGATTCGAACGCAGGATCCCCGCCATGTCAAGGCGATGTCATAACCAGCTAGACCACGGGCCCAATTATGTTAACTGGAACACCAGTAGTGCGTTATTATTGATAAATCTTTGGGTTTATAGATGTAGTTTTTGCAGTTAATAGTGTAACTAGGTGCTGAAAAATTCAACACTTGAAAGTCAATAGTCATCCTTTTTGTTGTCAGAAGAACCTTCAAATATCTGGTTAAGGTCATCTATTCCGATTTCAACGTTGAATTGTTCCAATCTGAAAAATTTCTTTGCCCTCATATCTTTATCTTCAAGTCTTAAATCACTCTCTACAAAACCTGCTTTCTCAAGGCGTTTCAAATGCAGATACAGCACCTGTCTTGAAACATTCAATTCTTTGGCAAGTTCATAGACATACCATTCACGTTCAGCAAGCATATATATCAATTTCAACCGCAGTGGATGTGAAATTGCCTCACCGATATTAACTATTTGCTGAAGTGTTTTTTCCATAATTAAAGACCTGTAACTGTTTTGTAATAATTTAAATCTCATCCAGTTTCTGTTTTATTCCTTCAACAGTTTCCTTTATATCTTCTACATCCTTCTCTATCTTTGTGATTCGTTCACTTGATTCCCTGCTTTCACTTTCAGAACCTGCATAACCGGACTTGTTTAACATGTAAAATACCAGACCTATTATTATCAGTACGAGGATTACATTTAAAAAAATACCGAAAAAGGAACTATATCCTGTATCATATCCTGGCATCCAGTGCAAATCAACCACCTCTAAGACCTGTATTTAGATAACCCCTGTGGAAACTGTTATTGTTTCTAGGCTGGTACTGCTGCTGGTTGTATGCA
>NZ_JBKGYF010000087.1:0-6963 GCF_046546175.1 Methanohalobium sp.
TTAGTTCGTAATTCTCATCTCTCACATTTTCGGTAACCATTACGTGAAGTAATCGGTTATCTTTGACGAGGGAACTGTTTATGTAGAGTTCACCAACACCCCAGAACGCACCGTATGTATATACAGTTGGCATCAATCGGGTACTTTAACTTGTTGTACCATGAAGATGTCCATCAACAATCACACCACCAAAGAATGAATGTGCAGGTCCGACAGTAATGAGCTTCTTAAGTACAACTTTGTATTCTTTTTCACCATCAGGGTTGGTGAACCTGAACACACCATTAGCCACATCTTTTGATTGTTTAATATTATATGGAGTTCTATCAATCATCTTGGTATCAAAAGAGCCACTTATTACTGCATGTTCATCAGAAAATGGTTTTGAGATTGTGGTTTCGTTCCATTCGGTTCCACCATTTTAGGTGGTTTTGTCAGCGATAGGAACTCCAATGTCGTCTTCAAATCCCAGTGGCGCATCAGGTGTACCAAAGATTCTAGGGTCAAGTTCTCTGGGGCCTGGTAATTTCCAGTGCACCTCACCATCTTCTTCCTGAGACGCTTCAATACCATCACTTAAGTGCATTTGTATTTCTTCAGCATCTGCTGTTGCTCCCGCAGAACCAACAAGTCCTATTGTAAAACAAACAACGGTTATCAATCATATAAATGACACTTTTGTTTTCTTTTTCATAGTTACATTCTTGATATTATCTACCCCTCCCTTTGATTTTAAGTACCATACAAAATGAGGAATAGTAGTTATCTATAATGGGGAGAAATGAATTTACTGAATATAGTTTAGTGATTTCTTAAATGCAAATTCTCATTTGATCTAAATCATCAGTAAATGGTATTTTTTAGTAGAAAAGAATTATTATATATAAAACAACCATTAATCAGGGTTACAGGATGAAAACCAGAAAACTTGACCTACCTGAAAACATCATTCAGTTTTATCTGGATACAGGAATATATGAACTTTATCCTCCTCAGGCAGAAGCTGTTGAAAAAGGGCTTCTGAATAATAAAAATTTACTTGCATCCATTCCTACAGCATCGGGTAAAACACTTGTTTCCGAACTAGCCATGCTGAAATCCATCGCTTCAGGTGGTAAAAGTTTATATATAGTACCACTGCGTGCACTTGCATCCGAAAAATTTGAACGTTTTAGGGAGTTTGAATCTCTTGATATAAAGGTAGGTATATCCACAGGTGATTTTGATTCTACTGATGAGTGGCTGGGCTCAAACGATATAATTGTTGCTACTTCTGAAAAAGCGGATTCACTACTAAGAAATGAAACATCATGGATGAGAGATATAACAACTATTGTGGTGGATGAGGTCCATCTTCTGGATTCTGCTGATAGAGGTCCAACCCTTGAAATCACTATAGCAAAACTCCTGCGCCTCAATCCGAATGCACAAATTATAGCGCTATCAGCAACTGTAGGAAATGCAGGGGAAATTGCAGAATGGCTCGGTGCAGAACTTGTACAGAGTGAATGGCGCCCCATAGAGTTGTATGAAGGTGTGTACCTTGATGACAAAATTAATTTTAAGGAATCACAAAAAACAATCGAAAACATTGCTAAAGATACAGCAGTAAACCTTGTTCTGGATACTATAAATGAAAACGGACAATGTCTGGTTTTTGAAAGCAGCAGACGTAACTGCGCAGGATTTGCAAAAAAAGCAAGCACAAAGGTAGGCAAATCTCTTGATGACGATCTTCTATCCGAATTGAAAGAAATATCAGAAGAAGTGCTTGATACCAGTGAAACCAATACCACAAAAGAACTGGCAAGCTGTATTAAAAAAGGAACAGCATTCCATCATGCGGGTTTAAATTCTGCTCAGAGACGGATAGTAGAGGACAATTTTAGAAAAAATAAAATCAAGGTTATATCCAGCACCCCAACACTTGCAGCAGGTTTGAACCTGCCAGCTAGACGTGTTGTTGTGAGAAACTATAAACGCTATGACCCTAATTTCGGAATGCAGCCCATACCTACCCTTGATTATAAACAGATGGCAGGCAGAGCAGGGAGACCAAGACTGGACCCTTATGGGGATTCTGTCCTCATCTCGCGTACATATGATGAATATATAGACCTTCTGGAGCGTTATATAGATGCTGAACCAGAAGACATTTTGTCCAAACTGGGTACAGAAAATGCGCTTCGTACTCATGTATTATCAACCATTGTAAACGGGTTTGCAACTACGCAGCAGGGTCTGGTGGATTTTATGGATTCAAGTTTTTTTGCATATCAACAGCAAAAATGGAGTTTAATTGATGTTGTTGATGATTGCCTTGAATTTTTAAAAGATAATGATATGGTAAAGGATGACGGTGAACGGCTTTATGCCTCGCGTATGGGTCAGGTGATCTCCATGCTTTACATCGACCCGTTATCTGGTGCCATTATCATAGATAAACTCAAAAAAGCGGGTACAATTACAGACCTTACATTACTGCATATCATCTGTAGCACTCCAGATATGCGCCAGTTGTACATGCGTTCAAAGGATTATGAAAAAATCAATGAGTTCGTAATGACCCATGCTGAAGAATTCGTGGATGTTCCCGATCCCTTCAAATCCATAGAATACGAATGGTTCCTGGGAGAGGTAAAAACCACACTACTGCTTAATGAATGGATAAATGAAAAAACACTTGATAATATTACTTCAGAATTTGGAGTGGGGGAAGGTGATGTCAATGCCCTTTCTGATATCGCTGAATGGCTCATGCATTCAGCAGTAAACCTTGCCAATCTGGCTGATTTGGAAGGAGGAGATAAAGCACAGGAACTGGAAAAAAGAATACATCATGGTGTGAATTCTGATATTATAAAACTCGTTTCAATAAGAGATATTGGACGTGTCCGTGCACGTAGATTATATGAAGCAGGATTTAAGTCCGTTTCTGACCTTAAATACACAGATGCAAACACACTTGCAAAATATCTGGGACCAAAAATCGCGGTTAAAGTGCTTGAACAACTGGGTATTCAACCGGAAGATAATCAGTCTTTGGATACAGAAACGAATACCATTCGATCTTCTCCGGATAATCAGGGACAGAAAACATTCAATGACTTTTAATATTCATGGATACAATAATCAAAGAGGAATAATATGCTTTATAAACACCTGAGCAATATAACCAATGATGAAATGCAGAAAATAATCTCCCGCAGAGGCGGGTTGGATAGTGTTAAAGATAAGGTTTCAGCTATTTTAGAGGATATTCTGAAACATGGAGATGATGCTCTTAGAAAATACACCAAACAGTTTGATAATGTAGAGATTGAAGACATTGAAGTAAGCCAAAAGGAAATCAAAGATGCTATTCAGAATGTTGATGATGATTTTATAAAACATCTTGAAATCGCTGCTAAAAACATCAGAAAATTCCATGAAGCCCAATTGCCCTCTCAAAAGTGGTTTATTGAAACCGAACCTGGTATAGAACTGGGGTATAAAGTAACTCCTCTTAAAGGGGTAGGTGCATATGTACCAGGTGGTAGTGCATCCTATCCATCCACAGCGCTTATGACAGTAATCCCTGCCAAGGTTGCAGGTGTGGAAAATGTTGCAGTATGTACTCCTCCCAGACATGATGGCACAGTACATCCTATAACACTGGCAGCAGCAAAAATTGCAGGTGCTGACCATGTGTACAGACTGGGGGGTGCGCAGGCAATCGGTGCAATGGCTTATGGTACATCCAGTGTCACAAAGGTCGACAAAATCGTGGGTCCTGGCAATGTTTTTGTTACTTCTGCCAAAATGCTGGTTCGGGATAGGGCAGAAATTGATTTTCCTGCAGGTCCGAGTGAAGTATTAATTATAGCCGATGAATCAGCAGATGCCAGGATGGCAGCTTCAGATATAATAGCACAGTCTGAACATGACCCAAACGCGGTTTCCATTTTAGTAACAGCATCTAAATCTTTGGCTGAAGAAGTAAAAGTAGAAGTTCTGCAGCAGGCTGAACAGACACCCAGAAAAGATATTGTAAACAAATCTTTTGAAAATATAGCGATACTGGTTACTGAATCTCTAAAATCCTGTATTAACTTTTCCAATGATTTTGCACCCGAGCATCTTGAAATCATGGTGCAGAATGATGAAGAAGTGTTGAATGAGATTGAAAATGCAGGGTCAATTTTTGTTGGTAATTACAGTCCGGTTGCTGCAGGCGATTATGCTTCCGGGACAAATCATGTTCTTCCAACGTCTGGCTACGCAAAAATCTATTCAGGACTCAATATTAATCATTTTGTCAAATATTCAAGCATACAGAAAATCAGCAAAAAGGGACTGGAAAGTATTAAAGACACAATTATATCCATATCTGAAGAGGAAGGATTGTATGCTCACTCTGATTCAGTAAAGACCAGATTCTATAGGTGACATATAATATTTTTATAGTTTTTCATCGATAATTATTTAAAAGGTAAAAACATATAATTGTTTATTAAGTTATTTTTTTATATATAAATTCACAGTGGGGTAGTATATGAAAATAAGAGTTGTGAGTTCAAGGGAAGAAATCCCGAAAATAGATCCAAATGAAAAAGTGGTCCATTTTGCCTTTAGACCATCCAATAAGGATATATTCAGTCTTGTAAAAAAATGTCCTGATGTGGAAGTAATCCAGATTCCAAGTTCTTACAGGAAAACACTTTCCAAATCGATTGAAATGTTTCTGGATATGCAGGACATAAAACTCATAGAAGGGGATGTTTGGGGGCACAGAAAAGATATAAATGAATATTACAGCATTCCGCCAGCAGTAATTGACAAAATAAAGGAACTTAAATCCGAAGGCAAATCCAATGAAAATATTGCAGATAAACTATCACGTGAAGGTAAGATGAACAAGGAAATGCTGAGATATGTATTAGGTAAAGAACAATTAAATTAAGTAAAACTTTTACCTTTATCCAATTTTATTATTTTGTTGTGTTGTATTTGCTGTATTCGATGCAATCTTCAAGTGCCGCGTTCCTGAAACGTTTATTGAGGTTTGGTATAGCTGATAATGCCCGTTTCCAGTCGGGCATCAGTACATCAGATGTATTCCTGAAGTATTCGGTTTTTGACTGCTGTATAATATCTGCAAATGTATCTACATGTGTTTCTTCCTGGTGACGATTATACTTTAAATCATTGCAAATAGCATCAGCATGGTACTGTCTTATCAGGTCCTGTGCAAGACGTTTGTATTTTACACTTATACTGTGCAGCAGTGGGATTGAAATCTGGATATTTGTATTTTCACTGAGCAGGCGGATAAATGTTATAAATATGTCATTTGCCATTTTACTCAGGCCTTCGCTCACATCAGAACCCATTGATTGATGTTTGTGGTTATAGAATCCGAGGTCTATCTGAGAGATACGTTTCATTGTGGTATTCCTGTACACCTCTCCAAGAAGACCTACCTCAAATCCCCAGTCACTTGGAATTCTGATATTCATTGCAAGATCTTTTGTCATTGCAAATTCTCCTGATAAAGGATATCTGAAAGCCTGAAGGTATCGCAGGATTTCTGATGATTTATTGATATCTTTTACCACAGTTTCTATGAGAGGTTCGACAAATAGTCGATGGACGCGTCCAAACATCTGTCTGCTTTCTATATCGATTCTTGCATAATACCCCTTGTTGTAGAAAAAATCAAGTTCAGGTTCAATGATTGGATACAGCAGTTTAGCTGGCAAATACTTATCATAGGTTTTTATATCAGCATCATGAAAAGCAATAGCATATCCATATAAGCTTGCCACTCCAATCGCTATCCATACATCCTTACCTTTCCCTGTAAAAGGTGTTATATCAAGTTCTTTTTCTTTCATTTCTTCCATTATTTTTTGTATCCTTGGACCGTTGCACCAGACAACGATGTGGGGTATGTGCAGTTTTCCGAAAAAATCCAGAACTTCCCGATATTGGCTTGAATCTTCAGCTGAGAGTGCAATTGTGATCTGTTTGATATAATTGCTTTTGTTTAACTGGTCAAGGATAAGCTGTAGTGAGTCACTTTTAATTTCATCATATAGCATAGGTATAATGACCACACTAGGTCTAACAAGTGATAATTTACTGATTCGGTCAGCTATTTTTTGTCCGTTTATACCGCAATCATGGATAGTTGTTATCCTTTCCTGAGAAAAATCCATTAATCAATTCACCCCACAAATCAAAAAACTACGTTATAGCATTAAATATGTTTGATATTTTTTAATAATTATCCATGTGTGGTTTTATAACACATTTTATGATAATATTCCTTTGAAATTAAATATTTTGTGTTTTAAGGGTGGTACTGTTCAGTTAATTATGGTCATTTTTAACCTTGAAATTAATTAATAAGAGTAACATTTTTTATGATCACAAAGAAAATCCATCAAAATACTATGGAAAACCTCGAATCCCAAATTACAAAAAGAAAAAGGTGAATATCTTTTAACACTCACGAACCAGCAGTGTAAAATTAAAAATGGTTACCTCAAATTTTTTAGAATTATGAATATGAAAATTGAAACCAGGTTATCAGCTAAGCTAAAATTAACCACGTCAGAACAGTCCCTCTTGGTGTTGGTTATAAATGTAAAATAGTTTACGAACATGAAACACAAAACCATGAATTAAACCACGAAAATGTAGCTTCAATAGACCTGGGGGTCAATAATGTCATAACCATGGTAAACAACATCGGTAAAAAACCGATTGTTGTTAAGGGTGGCATAGTAAAAAGTATAAATCAATATTTCAACCTTGATAATCGGATACAATCAGGGTTGGAAGCAAGATTGTGGAATCGAAAAAAAAGAACAATCAAAAATTCGTGCAGATTCCATTTTTCAAATTGAAAAATCAAATCGAAGATAAATGCGAAGATGTAGGCATCAACGTGAAGTTTCAGGATGAATCCTACACATC
>NZ_JBKGYF010000088.1:0-6865 GCF_046546175.1 Methanohalobium sp.
GAGAAAATATAATCGAATTAGAATGGGTGATATTATGAGCTAATTTGATAATCTCTAAAAGTGCTGTTTTAGCATCCAATAACTTTAAGACAAATCACCCCTTTCCTATCTGAAGAAACTGTGCCGAGGTATACCAAAATGGAGCTTGATGATATAACAATTACAAAAGCAATTGTTGATGATTTTTCAAAAACATTTATGGACTACACTGAAGTTGATGTGGCACTTGTAGGCGGAGGACCTGCCAATCTGATTGCTGCCACACGTCTTGCACATAAAGGCTATAAAGTTGCGCTTTTTGAGAAAAAACTTGCACTTGGAGGAGGCATGTGGGGAGGAGGCATGATGTTTCCCCGTATTGTCGTGCAAGAAGACGCAAAAGATATACTGGAAGAATTTGATATCAATTATCATGAATATGATAACGGATATTATGTTGCCAATTCCATTGAATCCGTGTCCAAGCTCATAAGCAAAGCTGTATCCTCGGGTGTTCAGGTATTCAATCTGGTAAGTTTTGAAGATGTCATGATCCGAGAAGATGATAGAGTAACAGGCATTGTCATCAACTGGACAGCTGTTTCTGTTGCAAACCTCCATGTCGACCCACTCACCATACGTGCAAAAGTAGTAATCGATGGCACAGGTCATGAAGCTGTTGTATGCAGTACAGTTCAGAGAAAAATACCAGGTGCCAAATTCGATGGTGTTGTAGGAGAACGACCCATGTGGGCTGACGCCGGTGAAAGGAGGCTAAAAGATACCACCAGAGAAGTCTATCCTGGGCTTATTGTTACAGGTATGGCAGCCAATGCAGTTGCAGGTGCTCCCAGAATGGGACCTGTGTTTGGTGGTATGTTGCTATCAGGAGATATGGCTGCAAAAATTGCTATATCAAAACTGGATTGAGTTTCCAGTTATATTTCCATCTTTCAAGGAAAACTTTTATTTAATAAATACACATCTCTAGGTTGCCTACAAAACCTCTGTGCCGGGGTAGGGTAGAGGTCATCCTGTAGCCCTGTGGAGGCTATGACCCGAGTTCGATTCTCGGTCCCGGCCCTTATTCTATGCAAAACAGCCTATAAAGGTAAATATTTAAAAATAAGAAATTTACTGGCAGAAATTATTTTTCTAAATAAGTTATCAGTAGTCAGACAATCGGGATTGTAACTGAGCACAACATTCTTCCCCGCAGATTTCAACAGGATATCTGCCGGTTAAACATCCAAGACATAACTCATTTTTATCAATGCCTATGGCATCCACCAGTCCATCTATACTCAGGTAACCAAGTGAATCAGCACCTATCATTTCTTTGATTCCTTCTATGGTATTCTGAGACGCTACCAACTGTTCACGAGTTGCCATATCGATTCCAAGATAGCATGGTGCAATAATCGGTGGGCTCCCTACTCGTGCATGAACCTCTCTAGCGCCTGCGTTACGAATCATACTGACGATTCGTTTGGACGTTGTTCCACGTACAATACTATCATCGATTAAAATTAATCTCTTTCCATCGATATTATCAGATATGGCGTTCATTTTAAGCCGTACTGCTATATCACGCATTTCCTGTCCCGGCAAAATAAATGTACGCCCTATATATCGATTCTTCATCAATCCCTCTCTGTATTCAATACCTGCTTCTTTAGAATATCCTATCGCAGAAGTTATCCCTGAGTCAGGAACTGGTGATACTGTGTCCGAATTTGCAGGATGTTCAGCTGCAAGTACCCGGCCGATTTTCTCTCTGACATTATACACCAGTTTCCCGTCAATAATCGAATCAGGACGTGCGAAGTATATATATTCAAACACACAGTGTGCTGCTCTTTTATCAGTATCAAGCTGATAACTTTCCATTTCACCATCTCTGAAGAATAATATCTCTCCAGGATAGACATCTCTTAGCAGTCTACCATTGAGGGTATCTATTGCTACACTTTCAGATGCCACCAAATACCCCCCTTCAACCTCTCCTATGCATAGAGGTTTAATAGCAAGCGGGTCCCTCACCGCTATCAACTGGTTATCGATTAAAATAGTAAGAGAGTAAGAACCTACAAGCCGGTGCATCACTGAGCGTATGGAGTCCAGTATACTGTGTTTTAAAAGTTGTTTGACAAGTAGATGAGCTATTACTTCGGTATCTGAATTTGTTATAAAAATTCGACCTTCAGATTCCAGTTCATCACGAAGTTCTTTTGCATTAACAAGATTCCCATTATGTGCAATGGCAACCGTTCCACCCTTAAAATTAACAACCAGTGGCTGACAGTTTTCTATATCAGAATCACCTGATGTAGAATACCTAACATGCCCGATACCTACATTTCCAGTCAGGTTTTTTAGGTCTTCCCTGACATATACTTCAGGAACAAGTCCCATGCCTTTAATCGAGTGTGCAGAATAGCCGTTATGGACAGTTAAACCTGTGGATTCCTGACCTCGGTGTTGAAGTGCATAAAGCGCATAATAGATTTGAAAAGCGGGTGAACTTGATTGTGGTTCTGCACCAGGCAAAGCCACTCCTACTACACCGCATTCTTCTTCCATTTAAAATCTCTGATGCATTTTGTGGTTATATTAAATTAACGTCTGACCTTTTTGTTCCAGTTATAACTTCTCATACGTTTTGTTTTACCGAATCCGCATGATTTACATTCTTTATCGTGGACATTGAATGACACACTTCCACATCTTCTACACTTTACATGAGTTCGTTTTTGCCTTTTACCAAATGATGCAGTTCCTTTACTCATTTAATATCACCTGATCCATAAACTTAATTTTAATTTTATTATTTTAAAACGGTTAATATCACGGAGATACATACACTACATTATCTCCTCTTATTACAACACTACCAAGTTTGCGAACAATTTCCCCCTCGTTTAACTCTTCAGCATTATTGAGAACGAGGTTCATATGTACATCATATCCCAGTAGTTCGCCTCTAAACTCACGTGAGCCTCTTAATCGTACAATCACTGGTGTATTTAACGCATTGTTCAGTATATCCAGAGGTCTATTACCCATATTTAACCATCCAATTATTTATAAAATAGACATATATTTGTATGTGAATTATTAATTTTATTAATACAATCGATTGTTTCGTATTTTTTTTATGCTTCAATGTTGTTTATGCAGTATATATAATTATCGAAACAACTGTCAAAAACTATAAAACTTATATTTGACTTGACAATTTACAATTTAAAAGGTGAAAATGATGCATAAAATCCCGGTTGTACTTTCAATTGCTGGTTCGGATTCTGGAGGTGGTGCAGGAATTCAAGCTGATCTTAAAACATTTGCTACACTTGGTATGCATGGCACCTGTGCCATTACATCAGTTACATCCCAAAACACCGAGGGAGTATTTTCCACCTACGACCTGCCACCACATATAGTATCTGAACAGATCAATGCTGTATGCAAAGATATGGATGTTAGATGGGCAAAGACCGGCATGCTGGGATCAATTGAAATCGTAAAAGCTGTTGTTGCTGCAGTTAAAAAACACAATCTTTCCCTTGTACTTGATCCAGTCTTGTCTGCACAGGCAGGAGGCTCTCTGCTCAAAGAAGATGCATTGCCATTAGTGGTTGATGAATTACTGTCCTCATGTAAAGTTGTGACCCCGAATACAGATGAAGCTTACAAACTTTCAGGTGTTTATATAAAAGACCTGAATGATGCACATGATGCTGCCAGAAAAATTGCTGACAAAGGAAAATGTAATGTTATTATCACCGGTGGTCATCTTGAGGGGTCAGACCTTGTGTATGATTATGAAACTGCTGATTTCACAGTGGTACATGGAAAAATCGTTAAAGGTGGCACTCATGGTTCTGGATGTACCTATTCCTCAGCAATTACAGCATATCTAAACAGAGGGTTTGACCTTGTTGATGCGGCAAAGTATGCAAAACAATTCGTTGAAGACGCTATCAAAGGCAGCCCACACATAGGAAACGGTGTTGATCCTGTAAATCAGCTGGCACATTTACATACCGATGCTGAACGATATATGATTACCCAGAATATAATGGATTCACTGGATATGCTTCAGAATTGCCAATCATTTACTAGTCTGATACCAGAAGTTGGTTGCAATATCGCAATGGCTATATCCAATGCAGAAGTGATATCAGATGTGGCTGCTGTTGAAGGGAGAGTCATTTATTTTAAGGGGTATCCTAAAGCTGTAGGATGTATAGACTTTGGTGCAAGCAGTCATGTTGCCAGAATAGTTCTTGCAGCCATGAAATTTGATCCGAATATTCGGTCTGCTGTCAATATCAAATATTCTCCTCAAATACTGAGTATTTGTAATGAACTCGGGTACAAGATTTCATCCTTCAACCGTGCCGATGAACCAGAAGATACAAGCACCATGGACTGGGGAGTCACACATGCAATCAATGTTTATGGATATGTCCCTGATGTTATCTTTGATAAAGGTGATATTGGTAAAGAGCCGATGATTCGATTGTTGGGAAAATCTGCTGTTGAAGTTACTCATAAAGCCATTAAAATTGCAGAAAAATACTTTTAATACACGTCGTGTTAGGAACTAGAACTAGAGTTATTAACACAATGGATTTATAATAAATCAACTACACTAATGTACTAATATTTACATTAATATCTTATTTGATATATAAGTGGTTACTATGGAACAGACAAAAATTCTCCTTGATGAAAACGAAATGCCAAAACAGTGGTATAACATTTTACCTGATTTGCCCACTCCTGTTGACCCACCTCTAAATCCTGAAACTAAGGAACCTATAAAACCAGAAGACCTTGAAATTATATTCCCCAAGTCACTTATAGAGCAGGAAATGTCTCCAAACAATTATATCGATATCCCTGAAGAGATTCGTGACATCTACCGATTATGGAGACCTTCACCTCTCTATCGAGCCCATAAATTTGAAAAAATGCTGGATACCCCTGCAAAAATCTATTACAAGAACGAAGGTGTAAGTCCTGCAGGCAGTCACAAGCCCAATACATCGATTGCACAAGTCTATTACAATATGAAAGAAGGAAATGAAAGGGTTACCACAGAAACCGGTGCAGGGCAGTGGGGAAGTGCTCTATCGCTTGCCTGTAACTATTTCGACCTTGAATGCAAGGTTTATATGGTACGTTCCAGTTTCGAGCAGAAACCTTTCAGAAAATCGTTAATAAATCTCTGGGGTGCGACTGTCATACCATCACCCAGCACGGAAACAAAATTTGGACAAAAATTCCTTGAACAATATCCAGATACAACTGGGAGCCTTGGTATCGCTATCAGTGAAGCCATTGAAGATGCTTCAGAACATGAAAATACAAAATACGCTCTCGGAAGTGTCCTGAACCATGTAATGCTCCATCAGACCATCATCGGTCTTGAATCCCAGAAACAGCTCCAAAAAGTTGACGACTACCCAGACACTGTCATAGGATGCTGTGGAGGTGGCAGCAACCTTGCAGGAATTAGTTTCCCATACATAAAGGATAAAATGGATGGAAAACACGACCCGGATATAATAGCTGTTGAACCTTCAGCCTGTCCAACACTTACTGAAGGAATGTTTGAATACGATTCAGGCGATACTGCAATGATGACTCCACTGCTCAAAATGTATACACTTGGCCATGATTTTGTACCACCATCCATACATTCCGGTGGACTGCGGTACCATGGATGTTCCCCGATTATAAGCAGGCTGTACGATGACGGGTTGATGACAGGCAGAAACTACCACCAGGTTGAGATTTTTGATTCAGCTGTCAAGTTTGCCAGAACAGAAGGAATTGTGCCTGCTCCAGAGTCATCCCATGCCATAAAATGTGCAATGGATGAAGCATTAAAGTGTAAAGAGACCGGAGAAGAAAAGACAATTCTGTTTAATTTAAGTGGACATGGACATTTTGATATGTCAGCTTATGATAAATATTTTAACAAAGAACTGGGTAATGAATAATTTTCAAGAGATTTTGACCTCTCCTGTCTCATTTTATTTTTCAATTTCTGCAAAATCTGGTATTATTTGTTAAAATTTGCAATATCAATACCATATGAACTAATAAAAAGTCATAAATGGTAAATAGAAGTTATTCATATAAAAATATGGAGAGGAATGAATTGGTATCGTCCACAATTATCCTTATTTTTTGTCTGGTAGCTTTTGCATTTATACACAGTGCTCTGGCAAGCCTGCCTTCCAAACGTCTCATCGTAAGATTCCTAGGTTCTAAAGCAGAAACATTGTATATGCCAGTATACAGCTTGATTGCGGTAATAACAATATTGCCGCTCATCTATCTGTTTTACAAAAATCCGGGACCTATTCTCTACATAATACCTTCCCCATGGCGATGGATGATGGTTGGTGGACAGGTGATTACTGCGATAGTTGCCCCTAGAGCTTTGCTGGATGCACCCCATAGATTCAAGATTATTTTACAGTTAGCAGGACCCAATACACCTGAATCAGAATCTCTAAAGATTAGAGGTATTTACCGATGGGTAAGAGACCCCTTCCTGCTTTCTGGATTAATTATCATCTGGCTCACCCCGTTTATGACCGTCAATCTGCTTGTCATATACATTTTAGCCTCTATATACCTGTATCTGGGCTCCGTTCACTGGGAAAAAAGGCTAGTAGCACAGTTTGGTGATGAATACCGAGATTATCAAAAGCGAGTTCACAGAGTAATCCCACATAGACGGTCTTATTAAAATCCTGCTTTTTTACTTTTTTTAGATAACGGAGACCAGACTCATTAGTCACGTCATTGCAATTGATAAAACCAAATCCATTTAATATCAATTTTTATTCTCAATTACATTCGT
>NZ_JBKGYF010000089.1:0-6745 GCF_046546175.1 Methanohalobium sp.
TAAAGATGAAAAAAAGAGTTCCTTTTTTAAAACGAAAAGCTAATTTGATAGTCTCCAAATTAGAGATAATTGAAGCCGTCAAAACAAAAATGTTTTTATATGTTTCACACATATATATAATTACAATTTTATAACAATGGAAGGTAGAAAACCCTTATATCTTCAGCATTGCATCAAATCGTAGATTTAATGCGAGTTTCATTTCTTTGAAATGAAACAAATGGATGAATACCGTCTAATCTATTAATTAGGTTTAAATATTATAAAGACCAATGTCTGTATGATTGTAATTGATAACCAAGATTACAATTTTACACCTTCGGTACGAGGGGTAGAGCCTGTGGACTTGTTCCCATAAGGGAAAAGTATGAAACAGGAAGCACTTTAAATCATAGATTTAAAGTTATCCTTAAATTTTTAATTTAAGGAGCCAGTTGGTCTTTAGCCAAGTGGTAGTTCACATGGGGAGTTTATAAATGACAACAAGAATGACTTCTCCTGAACGCATGGCAGCCGTCATGTCCGGACAAAAACCTGACCGTGTACCAGTAGTACCCTTTATAGAAGGGTATGCTGCAAATATAACCGGTATTTCTCTTGGAGATTTCTATGCAGATGGGGATAAGTGCTTTGATGCACAGTTTGCATCTATGCGACTTCATGGTTATGAACAGACACCTATGTATGGATATGCTTCATGCGGAGCGTGGGAATTTGGAGGCAAGATAGGGTTCCCTTATCGTAAGAACCAGGGAGCACCCTATATAGAAGAACACCCTGTAAATAAGGTCGAAGATGTTGAAAATCTAAAAGTGCCTGATTTCAGGAATGAACTACCAGGCGCTTACAAAGAAGCCGATAAAGTGGCATCTAAATGTGCAGAACGCGGAATGCCTGTAACAGTACAGATAGGCAGTGTTTTCACCGCTGCATCAGTGGTTGCTGAAACATCCAAGTTTTTCAACTGGGTTGTAACCAAGCCTGATGTAGTACACCAGATTCTTGATAAGGTAAGTGATATGTTTATCAATGCCGTTGATTATTTCGCAGACAAGTACGGACCGGAAAACCTGCTCCCGTTTGACGGTGGTCCATCTGAATCAAATACAATGATATCAGCAAAGATGTTTGAAGAATTTGCTTATCCCTACGTAAAGAAAATACATGACCATGTGAAAGAACGCGGAATCCCAGCGGTCCTGATGCATCCATGTGCTGACCAGAACGGTAACATCCCTTATTATGTCAAGATGAGGGAAGAAAACGATTGGTCGGGTAAATATGTGTGGCTGTTTGGACCCGAGACGTCTATTAAAACACAGATAGATGCATTCGGAGACCATGATGTAATATGCGGAAATATCAACCCGCCGCTGTTCCAGAGCAGTTCCTATGAAGAAGTACTGGAACTTTGCCGTGAAAATATCGAAGAAGGTATGGATTCTCCAAGTGGTTACATTTTAGCAGCCGGCTGTGAATTTCCACCAAATGCTGCTCCTATCAAAGTAATGGCAATGGTTGATGCAGCAGAGATGTATGGAAAATACAGCTAATATTTTTATTTTTTTATTTTTCAGGAGTTTGCAGAATACCTATAGATATCGTTATTAATCAGCTAAATCCAGTAAATTTAATCAGTATTAAAAACCTCTGGGTATGAACATGAAAAATAAATATACTTCACGAAAAAATTAAAATTTGAAGAAATTTAATAGCTTCCTTCTTAACTATCTACCATCTATTGAGAATAACTTATTTCTTGGTAACAGCAACAAGAGACATATCTAATTTATCTTCCAGATCCTTTATGGACTTTAATTGGTCTTCATCAAGGTCTGCAGCTTTTATATCCCTATCTGAAAAAGCAAGCAAAATAATTCCCATCTTCTTTTCAAGTTCATTGATATCTTTGATACTATCCTCATCAAGTTTTGAGAAACTCCATACCATTGTAATTACCCCGTATCGAAGATGGGTTTCAGAGTATTTAACAATTTCGAAAATGAAATATCTGTTACGAAGTTATGACCTGTCCACTTAAATGCATTTTAGAACAATTTAACCATATGTAGGTGGTACTTTTTAGTAGAATAATCTAGCAAACAACAATAATATATAAAAAATTAGTTAAATTGATATTCAATGAAACTTTCAAAGTTTTGACCACTGGATGATTTCGAGATATATTCATTATTTTCAGAACCTAGATTTTCATCATTGGATGTGTCATTTGAAGATATTTCAACAATTGAGATGCTTTTTGAGCTCGCTTTTTCCCTGAGTTCTGGTAGATAACCCAAACCATTCATATATGCTGTTTGGATACTTAACAATATCAAATCGATATTGTACTCATCAACTTTATCGATTGCTTCCTGTGCATCGCTTGCATCGATAATATTGAAAAAAGAGTAATCAGTTAATATGCTACTGATTTGCTCTTTATGCTGCTCGTTATTTTCGACTAATAATACATCAATCATTAATTATCACCTAACTTCGTGTAATACTACATTTTATGTTTTGGTAGTAAAATTTTATTTCTGTGTAGATATGTTTTTATTAGTATTTATGAAATATTGGAGCATAGATTTATAAGTTTGAATTTAGTTTACGGATATAACCCGATTGGTTATTAGATACGCTACCAACTACAATGTACAGGTTTTATCTTTCAACTTCTAAAACTAATGTAACTTTTTATATACAAACTTCAGTGTTTGGTATTATTAATCAGCAGGGTAATGTCTAACACCCAAATAGATTTTTTTAAATCATTTGATTGCGTTTCATATGTTGTGATGTGCCCGTTATATCACTATCCGCCCTCATATGTGTATCAAAGCATTAATGTTTGTTCCATTTGGAAGCGGATATCCCTTACTATGTAGTATTTCTGCGGGTTGAGGAGTGGGGCGATTTGAATATGTTAACTGTTTGTCCAAAATGTAAATCAAAATTGGAAACCAAAGAAAATGGTATACAGATATGCAAAATCTGTGGTTACTGGACTAAAAAAGGCACAGTGCGCCTTGACCCATTGGTTATATTTGGGGAATGAGGTCGCTTATTGATGTATTCCAACGGGTGAACTACTACTTGGCTAAAGACCAACTGGCTTCAAAAAGAGTTTACTCCAAAGAGTCTTATCTTTTTCGGATGGTTCACACACCCACTATCAGTTATCCCTTTGAAGAAAAGGGAATCACCGACTACTTTTCTTAATATGTTCAATGCTCCATTGACATCAGCGTTAAGCAGTTTACCAGTAGAGGACTGGAACAATCCCCTCTTGACTCTTATACCCATGTATTTTTGGTGTTTTTTAATGGGTTCTAATGCAAGAGCATCGGTTTTACTGGTATATGCCTCATCAACTTCTATACAATTGATACCGTAGTACTCACATTTTGACCGAAGTTTTCGTTTGAATTTACCAAAGGGTATAGTTTGAAAAGTCTGGTTACTCTTTTTACCCATGTTGGAGTTCTGTTTTATGTCTTTCAGTTCTCCGATTATGATGTTGCCGATGTTATTATCTATACAATGTTTTATGATATAGTTAACACTCTGATTCATGAAATCGTTAATCTTGTTTTTCCTTTTCTCGAACAACCAGTTCAGTTTCTGACCTGATTTTATACCCTGTTTATCATATACAGACTGCAACCCACTTTTGACTTTGTTCCACCAACGGTTATAAGATTTCAAACCCCTGCCTTCTATGATGAAAGCAGTCCCATTGGTATCTACACAGGTTGTGAAATTGTTTACTCCTAAATCAATAGATAGATGTTTATTGTAGTCTAAATCGACTTTTTCACCGGTATCCCTGTAAACATACTCTATCTCAAACCACTGTCCATTACACTTCGGGATTATCCGTACTTCTTTTATGTGTTTACCTGTTATGTTTTCAGGTAACTTGAAGTACAGGTATCTAACACCATAATTTTTGTAAAATTCTCTACCCATAGACAATCTGATGAATCCTTCATCGATTTTAAACATATCTTTTGGAAAGATACATACAAATTTAGAGTCTTTGGGTAGGTATTCAGGTATCTTTACAGGTCGGTTGTAGTTACCTCTTTTTCTCTCACCCAGAACCCTGAAAAACGACTTCATGTTTCTGTCTACCACTTTCATGGTCTGCTGTGCAACCTGTGAAGGTAGCATTTTGTAATTCTCATTATCTTTTACCAAGTGGTAAGCGAATTCGTGATTGATGTACTTTCCATTATCAAAATAGTATTGTCTTGTAGTGTACAGAGTAAAATTATACAGGTTTTTAGACAATTTAGTAATCCTTTTCAGAACTTCATACTTCTGTTTATCCGCTTTGATATGGTTTTTCTGGGTAAGGTACATTTTATTATATATATTATAGTCAAATTTATTCAAAAGTTTTGTTAATTATTACTGATTATGGATTATGATAGAAACAATCACAGCAAGTATTTGTTAATGTATCATATCATATTTGTCTGTAAATATCGCAGAAATGCATTAATAGGATTTGAAGATAGTTTAAAAGATATTTTAATCACAATTGCATCAAAATCTGAATTTGAAGTTGTAGAAATGGAATGCGACAAAGACCATATACATATTTTAGTGAAATCCAAACCAAAGATTAGTATATTATCAGTTATTAGAAAATTGAAGCAAGAGTCAACATACCTTATGTGGAAAAACCACAAAAAACATCTAAAAATGTATTACTGGAAAGAAAATACTCTATGGAGTGATGGATACTTCTGTTGCACAATAGGAAACGTAAGCAAAAAAACAATTACAGAATATATACGCAGTCAGGGTTGATATTCGGATTAGACGGTATTCATCCCTTTGTTTCATTTCAAAGAAATGAAACTCGCATTAAATCTACGATTTGATGCAATGCTGAAGACATAAGGGTTTTCTACCTTCTGTTATTATAAATTGGAATAGTATAGTTAACCAAAAAGGTAACGTCTGATATCTAAATAGTTCTTTTTAAATTGTTTGGTTTTGTATTATAGACTGTGTTGGTCCGTTATCAACCTCTCTGAATCCATATGTGATGTCCCTATAAGTGCCATAATCACATATGGATTTGAACCTCCCTTAACTAAATGTGGTAAATAGATTAGATTGAATTTAAAGTTAGGTATTGAACAACTATACCTAACTTATTCATATCAATATCATCACCAGTGAATATTAAATTTATATTTCTATAGGAAAAATTAACTCTAAAAGTGGTTTTATGTCTATTTTAAGTATTATAGGATGCAAAATGCTTGAAGACGAGATTGTAAATATTTTGAAACAGGATGTTAATATCGATAGGATAATAGTTCTAAATAATGGAGAACATTCAGATATTACATCCAAACTACAGTCTGAGGATATCAAACCTGAAGTACTGTCTGAGACCGAGTTAGAAATAGACCATGATCAGGATTTTGAAAGTTCGGGGTTTACAATTATTGTGGTGGTTCAATCCAAAGATTTACATTCCAATCTAAAAAATCTCAAACAAGAAACCCAAAAAACCATTGATAAAATTTCAATGTTTTCTGACGGGATACTATTATTTTATGGGTATTGCGGGGAAGCTTTTGTAGATATCGAAGATATATCCAAAGATGCTGATTGTACTGTCCGTATATTAAAAGATGAAAACCCACATAATGAAGACTTTGAAATCAAAGACTGTATCGCACTTGCACTCGGGGGGAATGAGAATTATCGTAAAACACTGAAGGAATATCCTGATGCATTGTTTTTCACTCCCATGTGGTCTAATCACTGGGATGTACTGCTTGGCAGTCGTGAAAAGATGTCGAAAATAAGTAAGTCTGAAAAATCCTTTTTCAAAAAAGTGGGTATAAATAGGCTCGTAAAGATTGATACGGGTCTTTTCTACGAATCAGGTTTCCAGGAAAATGTAGATGAATTTGCTGACATGTTCGGTCTGGAAATTGTAAATGTTAGTGGAACTAACAGGATTTCTGAAAATTGTTACTGGAAAGTGAAAGATGAACTGATTAACAGGGTTACTATTAATTGCAGCTCGGAAATAGGGTATGAAATATGGGACTGATTGCAGAAATCTATTTAGGATGGAATTAGAATTTTTTCGAATCCAATATCTAAACATTTGATAACTCCCTTGGAAGCAAAAAATGTCCATAGGCTCGAAAAGTTCACTCATATGTCCCTATACCGAGTTGTTTTAGTGGAATCACATAAGGAGTATCATCATGGGTATGAACATGTGCCTGTACAACTATATACATTCTTGATGTTTTCACATGTCAGTACTGTATCAGGTTCACCCATACCCCAGCTTACCATCATCCTCAATTGTTCATCTGTAGCAAAATTTCTTCAACTACAGGAAATATCTCAATAAGAATACTGCTTATCACACGGTTAAAGAGAACGAAAATTACAGACTAATGCCATCTCAGGTTGCCCAGAATACCATGGAGACTGTAGATGGTGGTATGAAATCGTTCTTTAAGCTTCTGGATAAGAAAAGAAAAGGAGAATATGAGAAACCAGTTTCTCTCCCAAAGTATCTGGATAAAGACGGTAACTTCATATGTACTTTCAAGAAAGATCAGCTGAAGGTTATCGACGATAAAATCAGATTATCTTTGGGTTTAGATTATTACAAAACTTATGGAATCAGATATTTGTATTTCAAGATTCCTGACAATATCCTTGGCAGATACATCAAGGAAGTCAGGAT
>NZ_JBKGYF010000090.1:0-6722 GCF_046546175.1 Methanohalobium sp.
CTTAAATTTTTAATTTAAGGAGCCAGTTGGTCTTTAGCCAAGTGGTAGTTCACATCTATTAAATACTGAGGAATATGCTTGGAAATGATTAGATTTGAATACTGATACTACTGCGAAGTATATGTATGTTCTGAGTATAGTTGGTATTATCTTCTATTTTATTTTCGTCTGATTTATAATCGTTAATAATGACGTTTATTGCTCAGGAAAAACACATTGTCAGTTAATTCTATGTTAATTTCATTTACATAGTTCTGGATCAACAACCTTCTCTTTTTTTTTAGATATTGATATTAATTCAATCAAACTCATTAATTTCATTAATTGGTTTTGTTCTATCAGGCTTTTTTTTAATATCAAAGATAGTGATATATTACTTCAAGTTATGTTATATATTTTTCAATCGTATATAGGAGTGTGAATAAAATACAGGTGGAATAATAATGTATGGAATTGCACTGGATTTGGGAACAAGCGGAATCAGGGCGCAACTCATTGACCTTGATACAAAGGAAACAATTAAAACCGTATTAACAATGAGACATCCTTTGCCAGGAGGCAATGTTATAGACCAGCTGGATTTTGCTATTCAGCTTGGGGAAGACACTGCAACCGAAATAATACAAAACACTGTTAAAGAGATCATAAACAATTTCAATGTAGACACTATCGAGATTGAAAAGTTGGCTGTGTGTGGTAACCCAATCCAGCTTTCATTGTTCCAGGATACAGAAATAAGAGACCTTGCCTATGCAGGTGAATCCATGCAAAGGGAGCTTGGTGTTGAAAATGTACAGCGTGACGCAAGAGTTGTTTCTGCAAACGAAGTATTCATGGACATTGACCTTCCAAATTGTACTGTTATCATACCGCCAGCCATAGAGCATGAAGTAGGAGCAGATGCGCTTGCAATGATGATTAAGACCGGTTTCATTGACCAAACCGAACCATCTATTGTAACTGATTATGGAACCAATGCAGAAATGGCTCTTAAGGTGGGTGACAAAATCATTACAGGCAGTGCTGCAGCAGGTCCTTCGATAGAAGGTCAGGGTATAAATTGTGGAATGCTTGCAAGTCCTGGTGCGATATCAGATATAGATCCAGAAGGAGATTACTGGAGACTTACAGTACTTGACGATGATAT
Organism: Methanohalobium sp.; assembly: GCF_046546175.1. NCBI lineage: Archaea > Methanobacteriati > Methanobacteriota > Methanomicrobia > Methanosarcinales > Methanosarcinaceae > Methanohalobium > Methanohalobium sp. The sequence continues at coordinate 1,148 of NZ_JBKGYF010000090.1, forward strand.
GTCCGAAAGGAAAGGTGACCTTATAGACCCGGTTACAGGTGAAGTAATCGAAGAATCTGATATCAAGGCAATTGGTATTACAGGTACAGGGATGATATCATTACTATCTGTAGCACTTGACACAGGATTAATAAAAAACATTCCTAATTTGCCAAACGGTAGGTTAATTCTGGGAGATAGTCTTAAAATAACCGAGGAAGATATAAAGGAAGCAGGAAAGGCTGTCGGAGCTATAAGGGCTGCACATCTTACCATGTTACTGGAAGCGGACTTGAATTTTGAAGACCTTAAAAATATGTACATGACTGGTGCATCAGGTACTTATGTGGATGCTGACAAAGCAAGGAAACTGGGAATCTGTCCAGGTTCAGCAAAGAATATAGTCCAGTTCGGTAATACATCCATTTCATTGGCAAGAGACCTGATACTGGATGAATCAAAATTAGATGATGTAATTAATTTTGCACAGAAAATAAAAACCGACCATCTAATGATGGCAAAAAGTGAAACATTCAAATTGATATATTCGTGTGAATTTGCATACTGGACTCAGGGTATGCCCTTGGAAATGTACAACCAGATGCTTAAAAGTTTCAACATGCAGGGTCTTCCGGAATTGGCAGAAAACCCAAAAATTGGAAAACAGGTTGTAAAAGATATCAGTGACGCAGGTAAGTACGGTGTAACGGTATTGAAAGATCTGGGAATTGTTATTGAAAGACCGATTAAAAACTGCAACTTATGTCACATATGTGAAAAGGAATGTCCTGAAGAAGCATTAAAAATAATCCGTCATGATGGAGATATATACCAGGTACATGATAGCCAGAGATGTCTGGGGGTTAGCTGTAAACGCTGTGTAGATATATGTCCCACGAAAGCGATACAATTTAGAAATATCAAGGTATTGAATGTCCATGAATCATCATTGGTTAGTGAATCTGTATGATACTTTTATTTCCTCTCCATCTAATAACATAACTGTTTTATTCAATAATCTATCAAATAAACACTTGGTGAATGTATGAGAGTTATAATAATTGGTGGATTTCTTGGAAGTGGAAAAACAACCACACTTCTCAACTTGGGCAAACATTTGACAGATAATGGTCAAAAAGTTGCTATTATAGTCAATGAAATAGGTGAAATCGGTATTGATGGGGATACAATTACCAATTCCGGAATGATAACAAAGGAAATAACAAACGGATGTATCTGCTGTACTCTTAAAATCAATATGGAATATACACTGGAAAACTTGTATAATGAATTTGGTCCTGATACAGTAATTATAGAACCTACAGGTCTTGCGTTCCCAAACCAGATAAAACATGATCTTGAAAACATGAATATCGGTAATCTCTCTTTTGCACCAATTGTTACCCTTGTCGATGGTAGTAGATTCAAAGCAGAAGTAAATCAAATACCTAAATTTGTATTAAGCCAGATAGAAGAAGCCGATATTCTGGGTATAAACAAAAATGATATAGCTGATACTGAAAATTTAAACAATACCCGGAATTTTTTAAAAGACAAAAATCCGGAAGCCAAAATCATAGACTTTTCAGCCAAGTATAAAGACGAGAAATTCCGGGATTTCATAGATCATCTGGATGGAAGCGGCAGAGAAAGTGGTGCATCTGAATACAAAAATTCAATCAGTATGTCCGAAGTTTCAATGTACTCCGGTGAATTTGCTATATTTTCAAAAAACCTAACATTTGAGTTATCTGAACAAATCCTTCGTAACATAGCTCAGGATATACGCTATAGGGTGCTGAGCAGAAGTCCTGAATTTATAGGACACATCAAAACCTCTATGGGATTCGCGGATACCAGGATAAAAACAAGTATAACCTCATCCAAGGAAGACCCACATGTCGAAAAATCCGTAATTGAAGACGATACAGCAGTTCTTCCTAAATTAAAATTCCTGGCTGCAATAACAGGAATACCGGAAAACGAGTTAACAGAGATTGTCAAAAGTACAATTTCGGAAAATCTGAAAAATGAAAGTATAAAATTTGAAGAAAAAAGTACTCATTGCCATTCTCAAAATTATATAGACCTTATGGATTCAAGTATTAATTGATATACAAGGTGATTGAAATGACAGAAGTAACTGTAAATTCAAGGATATGCGGATTTACACATAAAATAAAAGGTAAAATGGAAGGAGATAAAGTTATCGTTGATATTGATACACCCTGTGAAAAAATCAAAGAATTTTCTCATATAGAAGTACCCATGATGGATTTATTTGATATTAAAGATAACAGTGTCATGCAAAAGGCAAAAGAGGCAGACTGCACATCAATTTGTCTTGTTCCATGTGGTGTGATGCACGTATGCAGAATTGAAGCCGGTTTACTGTCAAAAACACTGGCACAAAATGTTGGAAGCGTAGATATATCTTTTGAGTGAACTATTACCTGGCTAAAAACATCAGGATTTATTACCTTCAATTTTTTTTATAAAAAAATAAAAACACGACCTTTAAGGTCGCTTCCTGAATCATTTTTCCATATTATAGGCATCAATTAATGGTTCTATCGCCCTTTTCTCCTCAATTTCGATGAGAGCAATCGTTGCAGGTTTTTTGAGTTGTTCATCATCTAAAGCTTTGATAAGAGGCTGTACTGAAGGTTTGCCTATTTTCACTAATGCTTTGGTTGCATGGTCTCTCACTTCAGGATTATCTGACTCTAGGGAATCTATCAGCGGTTCTACTGCAGGTTCACCTATTCTGACAAGAGCTTCGGTAGCAGCATTTCTCATATTTTCGTCGCTATCATCCAAGGTATTGACAAGGGGTTTGACTGCTTTTTTATTACCGATTATTCCCAGTACTTCTGCAGCGTATTTCTTGACATCACGATCGTTATCGTTTAATCTTTGAATTAATGGTGTAACCGCTTTTTCACTTCCGATTTTACCAAGCGCAATCACTGCATTTCTTCTGAGCTCGCTGTCTGCATCACTCAGACATTCTATTAATGGTTCTACGGCTTCATCATTTCTGATTTCGCCGAGAGCATATACTGCAGCACTTTTTACATCTCTATCATTTTCATTCTCTAGCAGTATAATAAGGGATTTAACAGCTCTTTCGTCACCGATTTCTCCAAGAGCAATTGCAGAGTACCAGCGTGTTTCTTTGTAATCATCATCCACCATTTTTAGTAGCGATGGAACTGCACCTGAATCACCGATTTTACCCAGGGCCAGAGCAGCGCTGCTTTTAACCTGGTCTTCTTCATCACTATCTGTTAAAACCCTTGCAAGATATTTAACAGTTTCATTGTCTCCGATTTTACCCAGTGCCAGAGCAGCGTTACTCCTTACATTTTCATGTTCATCATGCAACATTGCTCTTATAAGGTATTCTTCTGCATTTTCATCACCGATTTCACCAAGTGTGTAGGCAGAGATTGCTCTGATTTCATGGTTGTCTTTAAACATTACTTCTGCAAGGGGTTTTACTGCTTTGCTGTCACCGACTTCTCTCAGAGCCATAATTGCACTGATTCTAACATATCCTTTTTTATCTTTAAGAGCCTTTATAAGTTCATCCTGTGCATTCCTGCTGTTTATATCTACACCTGCAACTGATGCACAACTTCTGTTAGGCTTATCCATATATTTAAGAGCCTTTGCTAATGATTGTTCCTCCTCACCGTCGATGTCGTCCAGTGCATTTGCTGCGTTTGATATTGAATTTTTATTTTCCTGTTTATAGGCTTCAGCAAGGAGATTTATATTATCGTCCAGATTATTCTTTAAAGAATTAGTGTTAAGGTTGTATGCGTTTTTATTGTCATTAAATGACTGTGTAAGGGGTTCTACTGCCTTTTTGTCGCCGATTTGAATAAGAGCTAGTTGTAGGTATTTTTCCGTTTCTTTATCACTATTGTTATTCAATGTGTCAATTAATGGATCTACAGCTGGTTTTCCAATTTTGCTTAAAGCATCTGCCGTACTGATTTTTACATCCCTGCTGTCAGCATCCAATGTATCGATAAGCGGGTCGATGCTACTCTCATTTTCAATTTTTCCAAGGATGTTTATGACATTGGTCTTTGTCGTTTCACTATTTCTTTTGTTCAAAGCCTGTATAAGTGAATCTACAGACGGGTCTCCAATTTCAACAAGTAAATCAGACGCAGTATTTGCAACATTACTGTTCCTGTTATCTAGTTCCGCTATCAGAGGTTCAGCCGCAGGTTCACCGATTTCAAGTATTGCATCAGCAGAACTTTTTCTGACCTTTTCGCTTTCATCATTCAAAGCTTTAACAAGGGGTTGTGCAGCTCTTTTATCTTCTATATCACCAAGAATCTTGGCAGCACTGCTTCTTACATTTTTATCTTTGTCATTTAACAGAATATTTGTTAAGGGGTCGACTGCCCTTTCATCCTTGATATCACCGAATACTTTAACGACTTGATACCTCACATTATCATCAGGGTCGTTTATTAGAGCATTAATAAGCGGTTCTGCTCCTCTTTTATCACCAATATTACCCAGAGCTTTTGCAGCACTTTCTCGTACATCGCTGCTTTCATCATTTAGCAGTACATCAGACAAGGGCTTTACAGCACTTCTATCTTTAATTTTCCCAAGGGCAATGGAGGATTTGCTTCTAACATCTTCATCCGGATCATTCAATAATGCTTCTATTAGTGGTTCAACTGCTCTTTTATCACCAATATTACCCAGAGCTTTTGCAGCACTTTCTCGTACATCGCTGCTTTCATCATTTAGCAAACTGTTGGATACTGGTTCTACTGTATCTTTGTCCTTGCTTTCTCCAATAGCTTTTACAGTGTATTCTCTTACATTTTCGTTCTGATTATCGAGCTCATAGAGTAATTGGTCAGTTGCATGGTTTCCGATTTTTCCGAGCGCATCAACGGCTGCGATTCTAACATATACACTATCGTCTTCAAACGCTTTAATCAGAGGTTCTATTGCTTTCTGATTCCTTTCATCACCAAGTGCATTTGCGGCATTGATTCTTGTATCTTCATCAGTACTATTTAACAAATCTTCGATAAGAGTATCGGTTGTTTTGTCGTTTCTGAAATTGCTGAACGCTCCTGCGATGTTAAACTGCATTCCACTGTTATCCTCAGTGGATAATTTATTATCGGACTGATTTTTGCTGTTTATTTCCTGATTTCCAGAATTATCGATTTCATCTTTACTTACTGGATTTATATTGTTGTTTTCATGGCTGTTGGCACTGTCTATGCTTCCTATAGTCAGATTCAACAGTATAATGAAAACTAATGAAAGAAATGTTAGACATTTACTTCTCATTGCTTATACCCCCCACTCCAATATTATGAATGTATTTAATCAAATAAATAAGTTATCTTTCTTATTATTTAAAGTTTAAATGGCTCTGTAGAAAACCTTTACGATAATTAAAACATTATGATTTACTATAGACCTGTGAATGTTATACAGGATCAATTTTGTTCTGACTTCTTTAACCTGGTTTCTATATTTTCTTGCTTTGACCTCTTCGCCGAACAACCTTTTTATGACAGAGAACACCGTTTCAACTAGA
>NZ_JBKGYF010000091.1:0-6639 GCF_046546175.1 Methanohalobium sp.
TCGAAAATAAATATGCAACCGAATTAAACGAGAAAGATGATACTTTCTCACCTAAATTTACATGATTTTATGTAAATTTAGGAGTGCGGCTAAATGGATAACAGAATTCGAAGTCACCAATGAGGCAATCCGAGGTTACTGGGGAAAACGAGGATACAATAACAATGCCGGTATCAGTGAACCGGTTTTTGAGCGATGAATAAAATAGAAAAAAGAAAAAAATCAGGACTGGGATTCGGATTCTTCAGACCCGGCTCCAATCTCATCGATTTTTACTTTAAAGTTAAGTACTTTACCAGCCAGTGGATGGTTCAGGTCAAGGGTTACCTTTTCCTCTGTTACATCTAGAACTTCTGCTGGAATCTGGGATTCGTCTGGAAGAGTTACCAGTAACATCATACCAGGCGTTATTTCCTGGTCATCAGGAACCTGTTCCTTTGGAACATCCCTTTTCATATCATCCCTTGGTTCCCCATAGGCTTCTGAAGGTTGGAGCTGGAATTCTTTTTCCTCTCCTTCTTCCATGCCTTTAATTGATTCTTCAAATCCTTCAATAATCTGTCCGGAACCTACCTCAAATTCAAGAGGTGCACCATGATTTTCGGTGCTGTCAAAAACTGATCCATCTTCAAGGGTTCCTTCATATTCTACTTTTACTTTATCTCCTTGTTTTACAGGCAATATATCAACTCGTTTAATTGTGGGTTATTCCACAAAAATTTAAAAATTTAGTCAGGTTGTTTTCTATATTACTAACTATATACTGAGTTGTCTAATTTCATCATATATACAATTTGTGGGTGTTATTACATAGATTCAGGTGCACTAATACCAAGTATATATAGTGTATTTGCAAGCATGATACGAGCACAATCAACAAGTGCAAGCCTTGCATTTCTTACCTCTTCATCTTCAGCACTGATAACCGGTACATACCGATAGAACTGGTTGAAATCATCTGCAAGTTCTCTTGCATAGGTTGCCACTGTATGGGGTTTTAATTCTCTTGCGGACTGGTCTATCATCAGGTCGAATTTCGCCATCTTTTTGATTAATGCCACTTCATCATCTTCTACAAGTACTGATGGGTTTACCGTATCTCCAGGTTTCCATACTGATTCTGCTTTTTTTAAAATGCTACATGCCCTCGCGTGGGAATACTGGATAAAGGGTCCTCCTTGTTTTTCAAAATCAAGAGCTTTTTTCCAGTCAAATACTGTGGATTTTTCAGGTGATACACTTACTATATCGTACCTGACCGCACCCATGCCCACATGGTCTGCAATTTCTTTCTTGAAATCATCCGGCATATCAGGACGGCGTTTATCAACTTCTTTATAAGCCTGGGATTTTACCTGGTCAAAAACATCGTCAGCTGTTATAAATTTACCCCGGCGGGTGCTCATCGACCCTTCAGGTAAAGATACAAATTCAAAAATGACTACTTCAGGCTCCTTTTTACCAAGAGATTTCATTGTTGCTTTCAATTGCGAAGATATTAATTTATGGTCTGCCCCAAGGATATCGATTACACGGTCTGAATATGTGCTTTTCCATTCATGATAGGCAAGGTCACGCGTTGTATATAGTGATGTTCCGTCCGATCGCTGGATAACGAGGTGCTTTTCAAATCCATAGTCTGAAAGGTCGACAACAAGTGCTCCATCATCTATTTCAGTAAGACCTGTCAATTTGAGTTCATCAATAATTTTTGATACTGATCCATTTCTGATGAACTTGGATTCATAGATAAACTCGTCATGTGAAACATTCAGAGATTTCAGAGTCTCTTTTGTACCTTCCAAGGAATATTTGACAGCTTCATCAAAAAGTTTGATTGTGTTTTCATCTCCGTTTTCAACAAGTTGCATGAGACGGTCGATTTCCTTTACTTTTGAGGTATTATTTTCAAGTTCCTGATTTGCCCTGATATATAGGTCTGCTATTGCATAGTCGCTTTTTTTAGATGTGTCAAACCCGAAATTTGTCAGTCCCCAGGATACAATCGCAATCTGTCGACCCATATCATTGACATAATACTGGGTTCTGACATCGTATCCTGCATGTTTCAGAACACGGCAAAGGGTATCCCCTATCACTGAATTTCTGATATGTCCCACATGCAGAGGACCATTGGGGTTTGCGGAAGTATGTTCAAGAATTATTTTGCCACTGTCAAAATTGCCGGCAAAATTCTTTTTTTCATCTCTGATTTTTAAAACAGTATCATCCAGATAGCTGCGTTTTGTCCAGAAATTCAGGTAGGGTCCTTTGACCTCCATTTTTTCAATGTATGAATTATCATCTATTGCAACTGCATTTCCGATTTTTTCTGCTATATCTTTGGGGTTTTGTCTGTATTTTGATGCCAATCTGAATGCTATGTTTGATGCAACATCAGAATGCTGAGATGGTTCCACATACAGTTCATCTATTTCATATCCAAGTGACATAACAGCCTTATTTAAAATTGATTCTACCTGTTTTTTAAACTTTAAAAACAAAAAATCACCTGAAATTTTTCTGTAAATAACATCACATGCCTGTGTTGTATCTCAGTATCGCCACGATACCACCGAATGCATTCAAAAGCTGTGACCCTTCTTCAAACTCGGTTGATATGAATTCCACTTTTGCCCCTGTTTGGTCTGCCATGGATGACAGTTCATCAACCACATCTATCCTCTCCACAAACTCAAGAACTCCTTCACATTTTGGGCAGTTTCCATAGCCTGATGCTTGACCTGAAGGTTTTCGCGTAAACTTAGTTTCATAACCGCATGAACTGCATCTGATAATATCCATTTCTGATTTAAGGTCCTCAGAGATCAACAGTATGCTTACAGACCCGATTTCCAGATTCTTTCTCACACTTTCTTCACCATATGCAGCCTTACCAGATTCAGCAATCAATTCATTAAAAAATTGCTGCATAAGTTTCTTTTCCTTCATGAGGTCTATATCAGCCAGTTTATCGGTTGCTGAATTTACAAGTTCGGACAATCCGGTTTCATCTGTATAGGATACATCAAACATTCCCAGTATTTTTTTCTGGATTTCATGATGAAGGAATTCTCCTTCTTTGAATTCCTCCTTTGTTGGGGACGGTCCCCCTATAAGCACTCCTTCAAAATTTTTCTGGTCAACATTCAGGAAAACTTCACTTGCAGCTTCACCGACACGCTTGTTAAAATCATGAATAGCTATCAATCTCAATTGTTCAAATCTATCTGCACTCTGACCACCCTTTTTCTGTTTTCCGGGAACTGTGGATGTCAGGTGTCTATGGGTTTCTATACGCTTTCCAACAAGCAAACCGATTGTTGCCTCACGTCTGTCAAGCACAAGGAGACCATAGGTTTTACTCTCTTTGAGCATGTCTTCCAGAGGTTCCAGAAAGAAAGATGAATCACAGTGATACCTGTAGGTCACAAGAGGTTCAGGAGGTTCGATTACAATGGTTTCCATATTTGTTTTGTTGGCACCTACATCAACTGCACCTGTGAAATATACAATACCACTTTCAGGCACCTCTTCTAGATATTTGAGCCTGGATACAAGTGAATCGATTGCCCCCTGTACATTGGTTCTGGTCACCTTGGATTTTATATTTGATGCCTGACCGTATTCATCCTTAAGCTGGGATGTTATCTCAGATATTGGTTTGTCTGGTGGTATATACAGGGAAATTAGTTCAGTACCTCTTCCTTTTTTATTTCTGAGTTCTTCAAGTTTCTTTTTGAATTCATATTTTTCATGCGCTGATTGTTCCACCATTTTGTAGGTACTCCATGATTAGCTTGAGTTTGTGATAATGTGATGTATTGATTGACAAATAATTGCATTAAGCAAAGAAACGATTATTGTTACAGTCACAGTAAGTAAGCCTGTTATCTGAGCGCTTTTTCTATGTGACTTTGTTATAGATATAGGTTATGACTGTCCTGAAAGTGATTCAGGAGATTTTGAGAGAAGAACTACACGACTGATTTCAACCTCATCTACAACCCTATAACCCAGATAATCTGCAATGTCATCTGCAAAAACCATTACCTCTTCATGGGACGGCATGGATTCCCGAGAGAGTCGTCCCCTTGAAAATCCGAGATGCATATAGGCTTTGATTTCAACAAAATCAGGTTTTGCTGTATCAATCAATCCTGCAAAACCCTCTGGATCAAACATATTCACACCTTTTATAAGTGTTATTCGAACCACGGTTCTTATATCTTTATCATACAGATTAAAAAGTGATTCCTTTATTTTTTCCCATAACTCAGGACTTCTAGGATTACACACCGTCATATAGGTTTCTTTATCAGATGCATCCAGACTAATATAGAGCTGTGTAGGGTTGATTTTTTTTATCATTTCAGGATTTGTTCCATTGGTCACAACAAATGTAGTTATATCATTTTTAGTAAATTCATCAATTAGTTCCGGAAGGTAAGGATAAAGTGTAGGTTCTCCTGAAAGTGATATGGCCACATGTCTTGGGTTATTGGCTTCCATCCAGAACTCTCTGGGGGCTGAACCCCCAAAACCTGAGATTAATTTACGCTGGGCATATATAGAAGACCCCATTATTTCAACTGGAGAATCCCATTTATCAGGTGCTGGAATCTTGACTTCTGTGGGACGCCAGCAATGGATACATTTCTGATTGCAAAGAAGGGTAGGTGTCATCTGTATACAACAGTGGGATTTTATACCGTAAAATCTCGATTTGTAACAGGCTCCTTCACCTTTAATAGAACGTTTGAGCCAGAGACAGGTTTTTACTGCTGAATGGTTTCCTACCAGACTATAACCCTGTTTTGTTAAAAGAGTCCTGAAATCCGGAATGTTGTGAATTTGATTGGACATTTGAGTTTTAATTTAAGGTTTTAGATATATAAAACAACCGGGAACTACTTAATTGAACTTAAGTATGGATGTTTTCAGATTGGACAAATCAACAACCGGGACCCTAGCTGGTGTGGGAACTAGATTTACACGTTTCTGGAATTCTGTTTGTGACTGCCAGGTACCTGAATTTATCAAGAGGACATTCTTGTAGGGCTGCACTCCTACTGTATGAACATGACCGCAGTGTAGAATATCAGGTATCTGGTCGATTACAAAATGGTCATGTTTTTCAGGTGCAATAGAAATCCTTCCACCATAGATGGGAGAGAGATGCCTGAATTTCATCATTTCAACCATGGCTGTGGTTGGTTTCTGATAGGACACATGGGGTACTGAAGCAACGAAATCATCAATGGAGCGACCATGATACATCAGTACTTTAACACCATCAAGGTCAATTAGTGCAGGGTTGCCTACAAATGTAACATTGTCCGGGAAGCAGGATTTTATATATTCACCAAAACACGGCTGGGGTTCTGCTTGTCTTACTGCATCATGGTTTCCTGGACCTATAATAACTGTTATATTTTCTGGAATTTGTTTAAAATATTCTGCTGCTTTTCTATACTGGTCGTACACATCTGTTATGGATAGCTCTTTCTCCTGACCCGGATATACACCTATTCCATCTACAAGGTCACCAGAAACCACAAGATACCGTATATCTTCTGAAATTTCCTGCATCCTTTTATCATCGATGTTACCGTTCAGAAAATCGATAAATCTCAACCATTCGTCCTCAAGGAATGTTGAACTACCAACATGTACATCTGAAATAAATACCGCCTTTCCGTGACTACCTCTATTTGTAAGATTGGTATTGGGTAGGTCGGGCATCGTGAACTTGGATGCTATTAACAGCCTTTTATCATTGGTCAGCACCCCAGTAACACCCACAACCTCATCCAGAACAAAAGAATTTGCTTGTTCGAACAACTCTTTATCAGCTGTGCGCACAAGTACAGAAAGTGAACTAGTATTATCCTCGATTTCTATAAGCCTGTGACCATTAGTGGTTGTTCTAAGGTCTGAAATCATGCCTATTACAGATACTTCATCACTGTTTCCGCCATCACCCAGTCTGCGATTTTTGGTAAGGCTTTCTATGGGTCTGGCATTAATCCTTCCGCGTATCATCTCACTTAACTTGCTGTACCTGTCTCTGAAATACTGTACAAACTCCATATACTCGCCGACACAGGTCGATTGGTTTGTTATATCAGAAATTATTTTTACTGGGTTGACTGCTTTTTTAGGTACAGTAGAAGAAAAGGATGACTGTATTGGAGCTGCATATGCGGCAGAAGAACTGGATGGTGATACAGGAGAAACGGGTAAACAATCCTGGTTTAATTCTGCTGGTTTTTTAGTTTCTATTGAAATTGTGGCTCCATCAGAACCATTCCCATCATGAGATAAAAAACCATCAATATCGATGTCATCTACATCAACAACAAGTACAGAATCATCGATGTTTTTGAGAACATAATTCACCAGTTCATCCTGTAAATTGTGTGATGCTATTAGCTCAGCTGCATCTGGGCTAATCTGGTAACCTGCCTCGGCAAACATCCTCAAAACATCGGTTTCACTCATAACAGACCCTGAACCAATCAGCTATATCAGTTAGATTTCAATTCCTATTAGTATTTCGTTCGAATTTACCTGTATTTTATAGAGACCATCAAATTAGCTTTTCGTTTTAAAAAAGTAACTCTTTTTTTTCATCTT
>NZ_JBKGYF010000092.1:0-6523 GCF_046546175.1 Methanohalobium sp.
CTACCTGTAACAATACCAATAAAAGATTATTATCCACAGTGGGTTGATTCTATGGGATGGATGGATAAATTGGTACTGTTTATCATATGCCTGGTCGCTTTTTTTGGTATGGCGGGGGGAGCTTTGATGGGACCAGTACTGCCTGCTATGGTAGAACCGTTAAATACATCCCGTGAAGCGGTTGGATGGGTTCTGGGAGTTTATACATTTTCAACAGCACTATTTATGTTGATTCTGGGTGTAGTTACAGACAGAATAGGTCGTAAAAAGGTACTCATTCCCTGCCTTTTAATAAATGGAATAGCTGGACTGGCAGGATATTTTGCTCCAAGTCTGACATCACTTCTTGTGGTCAGGTTTATACAGGGAATTGGTGTTGCAGGTATGATGCCTGTGGGAATGACCATGATTGGTGAACTCTATGAAGGTCTTGACCGAGTTCATGCGATGGGTAGGATGAGCATGACTACAGCAGTGGGGTCTGTATCAGCACCACTTATAGGGGGAACTCTTGCGGTATTAGGATGGAACTATCCTTTTTTGTTCTATGGGTTAACAATCCCGCTTGCACTGGCTGCAGTTTTTGTGCTGCCTGAAACTAATTCACGCAATCCAAAACAAAAAACCGGATTTATGCATATGTTCCAATCTCTAAAAGACAACAGAGTGGTATATACGGTATTCCTGAGTTTTGCAGTTTTTTTCCTTTTGTATACCATTGTAATCTACGTGCCCTTTATACTAAAGGATAATTTCGGATTCACATCACAGGGAGCAGGTCTAGCATTTGGTGTGCAGGGTGCATCGATGGTAATTTTTGCATCACAGGCAAAGCGTTTGGCGTCAAAATACCCCAATTATGTTATACTGGGAATTGGGTTTGCTTTGCTTGGTATTGCTGTTGCAGGAATGTCTGGTGTTTATTCAATACCAGTAGTATTTTTGTTATTGTTGGTATTTGGTGTTGGTTTTGGAATGGTACAACCGCTTTTGAATACATTGGTTACCCAGGTAGTACCCAGAGAAACTATGGGCAGTGTCGTCTCACTGTTCAATACAATGAAGTATGTAGGACAAACTGCAGCACCTGCGGTACTTGGTTTGATATTATTAAATTCCAATCTTGTAACAGTCTTTATATCATCAAGTTTGCTAGGGTTTTCAGTGGCATTCTCAGCCTATATCATGAGACACAGATTTGTAGCAGAAACCTGAATTATTGAACAATTGTAAAGGGAACCATTGTAAAGCAGAGAAGACCCAGTATGAAGGTGATTACTCCTATTGTCAGTCTTCTTTTATCTAGGTCTATACTATCTTCCATGGGTTCTGGATGACCTGCCATGGTGAAAAACGACAATATAAGCCCCCATACCAGCCATATTGACCCGTTTTCATTCAAGAAATAATTTACATAAAGACCAATTCCAAGTAGTAAAAACGGCATGAATGATGATATATATCTGGACTTGTCACCAACCATTGCTCTTAATACATGTCCGCCGTCGAGCTGACCTGCCGGAAGAAGATTCAACAGTGTGATAAACATTCCTACCCATCCTGCAAAAGCGACCGGATGAATCGTATAGCCAACAGTTCCGGTAAGTTCCATAAGGAATAAAAACAGTGGCGGGAGACCCAGTTCCAGCATAAAGGATTGCTGAGTATTCTGTGAAACGGGATTTAATGTTAATCCTATAATGGTTACAATTATCGATACAATAAGACCTATCAGCGGTCCAGAAACACCAACATCAAACAGGGATTTTCTGTCAGGTATGATACCCCTGTGTTTTATAACAGCACCCATGGTTCCGATAATTGTGGGGAACGGGATGAAATAGGGTAGTGATGTACGCATTCCATGCCATCGTGCCGCCATATAATGCCCCATTTCGTGTGAACCCAGTACAGTCATTATAGCTATGGTGAATGGAAGTCCTTTGATGATTTGTAATGGATTGTCAACAAAATCCACTCCAAACATTGTAGCACCTGCAAACATGGTTGTGAAAAACGTAGCAACTGCAAGTCCCAGATTGATGTGGACTTTCTCCTTTTTCTCTACATATGGAGATGCGGCAATAATATGTTCACCGAGTTCTGATTTGATGTGAAGCTGATATCCTTTATTTGCAAACAATTTCCAGAGGCTTTTGTAAATGGTTTTAAGGTCAAATTTAGGAGTTCCGTAAAAGTACAGGTTCTTATCATGCCCACTTCTAATCTCATAAACGTTAAAAACCGGGTATATGTACTTGTAAAGCTCATTGACAGTGTCATCTGATAATTGTTTTTGTTTGTCTGGGTCTGGTTTCATTTTTGATTAAAGTTTTATTATTCAATTATTTTGATATAGCTGTTATCTCCATCAACTTTTACCAGTGTACCATTTGTTAAATACGTATATGGGTCACTGCCCAGCTTGTCGACTAAAGGAATTCCTGATATAATGGCACCTACAGCTACAATAGGTTCGGATTCGATATTTATCATTGCGGCAGGAGCTACATTATTTTTGCTCAACTGGTAGAGTACATAGGAACCTACAGTTGAGCCTTTGCCGTGGGGAAAAATAAGGACCTTGCCTTTTATGGATTTATTGAAAAGTTCATGACTTGGTTCTACAACGATTCCGGTCTCAGGGTCAACATTACCCAGAAATGATATAGTATCACTTGTGATAAGTACTTCACCTTCTGCAACTCCTCCGGAAATTGTCCTACAATTAATATTAGATTTTATTGGAATCACCCGCTTCCTTGATACATTTTTCTAAACTGCCAAACTTCGAGGGGATTTTGCACATACCCGGTACATAGTTTAAAGCTTTGCCTGAATTAACCATCATGAGTTTATAGTTCTCACTTGCCGGTGATACGATCATACAGGTATCACATACTATCATAGCACCGCTTTTCTCAATTCTGTCAACAATCAGTGGGTTGTTTTCTGCAACTTCTCTGGATGTACATATCCATACGTCTTTATCAACCTGTTTATTTTCCAGCAGATGTGCGATGTATTCCAGTTCACTTCTTGAGCAATGAGGGCATCCAAGGGCTATGATTTCATCGTCACCTTGGATACTGGAATTTGTTTCATATACTTCCTGTATTTGTTCAGTTTCAATTGTGATATTTTCTACCGGATCTTCAAATTCAATATTCTGGATTTCTGGGGTTACTCCATTCACATGATACAGGGCAACTGCACCGGTTGCAGCCATTGCTGCACCAAGAGCTTTTAGTTCATCTGATGATGGTTTATTGTTAAGGTAGAAAATCGGAACTCTTTTGCCTACCATTTTTCCTACTTGGTAACCAAGTGCACCATAATCAGAACCTGTAAGTTCACTTTCAACAGCTATAGAAATGTCGGGAATTCTGTTCTCATCCAGATGGTATCCGTAATTGGCTGTTTTTCCTATAAGTGCGGCAGATAGTGCAGAAGGACCACCTTCCCGATTTGTCTTTGCACCGATTACTGAATTTGCATATGATACAGCAGAGGATTCACTCCAGGCCAGATGGTCACTGTATCTGGTATCAAAACCTCCCAGATAGTAAGGAGTACAGGTACATTTGGTATTGACACCCAATTTTTTGTATGCATCGATGATTTCCTGCTGTTTTCTGGCGAATTCATCGGAAATACCCATCTTGTCCCAGTTTTGAAGATCCATACCGGCAGGGTTCAAAACAGCAGGCACTTTAACTTCTCCATTCAGGTCTGATATCCATTCCAGTCCTGCATCTCCGATGGTTTTGTAGGACACACCTGCAATCTGGGCATTTTTAACAGGAACCAGACTATCGGCATTGTAGATGTCACCCAGAGCTACAAGGATCTCTATTGCTTTCTGCAATGTTTCTCCATGTTCACCGTTTAGAATATTTTCTTCTTCCTTTGTAAGATACATATTGGATTCTCTATTATTTTATTCAGGTATACTGGCTCGCTCGAATTTTTCTGATTCCTTTAATACTTTGGTTGCATCAAGTCCAATTTTGGTTGTAGTACCGTCTGATTTACCTCTGGGGTCAAGCGAGCTGCCACGTACATTTGGAACAATAAGAGTATCAGAATCTCCTTTGACCCGGGTTGCGATTGCAAATTCGATATCATCGGAATCAAATATGTTGATATCATCGTCCACGACCACAACATGCTTGAGACTGGTATGGGCGGCAAAGGCTGCCATTATGGCATTTTTACCATCGCCCTCTGTTTGTTTTTCAATCTGTACAACAGCATGCAGATAACAGCATCCACCCTCAGTAAGAACTACATTCTTAACAGTGGTCACTTCTCCAACAGCACTGTAAATTTTTGGTTCATAGGGTATACCCATCATGAGCAGGTGTTCAGGACCTGCAGGAAGGATGCCGTGGTACAGTGGATTTTTGCGGTGCATAATTTTTGTGATGGTGATAACAGGTTCTGGTCGTACATGGTCATAGGTTCCTGTAATATCTACAAATGGACCTTCATCAGCTTTCTCATCAGGCTCGATATACCCTTCAAGCACGATCTCTGAATGCGGAACCTTAATGCCATTATCACATTCAAAAAGTTCTACAGCATTTCCACGTAATGCAGCGGCATATTCAAATTCTTTTCCAGTTGGTACACGGGTAGTAGATGCAAAACCAATTACCGGATCGGCACCTATTACGATGGCAACAGGCAACCTTTTATCTTTTTCAGATGCTTTTTTGTGCAGTAAATAGGTGTGTCTTGGGGGTACCAGACGTGCAGCCAGTTTGTTTTTCCCAATAACCATAAGCCTGTGGATGGATGCATTTGTCGTATCTTCATATTCAGATACCACTACCCCGGCAGTGATATATGTTCCACCATCCCTTTCAAAATGGGTCATTATAGGAAGTTTTGTAAGGTCAACCTCCTCTTCAACAATCTCTTTTGTAGGGGAATTGTTAACGACTATAACTTCACCATCTGGTTTTATGTTTGAGAGTTTTTGTATAATGCTGTCTTTAGATATACCAAACAGTGATGCAAGTTCATCCCTTGAACCTAAAAGGTTCATAACCGCTTTACTGCCATCAACATCATGGAATAAAACCGGTGAACCAGTATCTCTGGCAATCCGTGGCGCTTCAAAATTTCTGGATACGGAATATGTAATTTCCACCAATTTTCCATCATTTTTGAGCTTGTCTACAAAACTTCTAAAACTCATTCTATCTAATCTGTAAAAATCAGGTGAAACAATATATACATTATCCTATTTTATGTCAATTAGATATTGTGCTTTAGTTTAGTTTAGATTCTGTTATCCATGTAATATATGTCTCGTTTACCCTGTTTTACCTGTTCTTTTATGGCATCCATCTTTTGTTTTATCTGAGATTTATTGTACGGTTTCCTTTTTGAAGATTTCAATGCTACCACCAGAATTACCAGCAGTTTTGAATACATATTTTTGTTTGCATTTTTT
Source organism: Methanohalobium sp. (assembly GCF_046546175.1). Taxonomy (NCBI): domain Archaea; kingdom Methanobacteriati; phylum Methanobacteriota; class Methanomicrobia; order Methanosarcinales; family Methanosarcinaceae; genus Methanohalobium; species Methanohalobium sp. The sequence goes on from NZ_JBKGYF010000092.1 coordinate 5,465, forward strand.
GTACAAACACATAAAACATCCTGCAGTAAGTTTGCACTCCCTTAAACCATCAGTTATACGATTGTATCAACAGTTAACAGTTAACAGTTAATTATGCGCATTTTATCTATATAATAATTATCTTTGTTTGAACCAAGCAGGGACTGTTCAGTTAATGAACCTCTCAGCAATTTCAGGAAGTTTTCCTTTTTCCGCGGTTTCAGCAAATCCGGGATACATAGAAGTTATTTCGTATTCTTCTCCTGAAATTGAATCCTTAAGATTATCAACAGTGTTTCCGCACGCAGGTACATCCACATCAAGGTTTACCTTGTTTGGTCCGCCTCCACTTTTCTTTTTCAGTTCGTTTATCAATTTTAGCATCCATTTGGCGTGTTCTCTTTCATTCTCTGCGGTGTTGATAAAGATTTCAGATATATGTTCATATCCTTCTTCCTTTGCAACTTTTGCAAAATTGGTATAGCGATTCCTTGCAAGGCTTTCGCCTATGAATGCTTTTGTCATGTTCTCTATAGTTTTGTCCATAGGAATCCCCTGATATAACATGTACTATATGTAAGTTATATTTTATCCTTCACTTATATGTCAAATTAAAACAAGAATCAGGGATCAATTCACAACTTTTTGCATTAGGATTTAAAAATCTATGAGCACGATTTTCTTTTAAATGCACACAAATCATGGATTTATGGTGTAAACTGTGGACATGGTTTATATTTATTTGTTCATCAATGTATAATAATCGGAGATATAAAAACGGATGTATAATATCTCCACAAAAACGGAAAAACGGTTTGCTCCATTGTTGGATGGGCTCACTCCTCTTGCCTGCTTAAGCAAGTTGGATGGTAAAAACGGAAATTTGGGCTATACCCCATAGTCTGATACCCCAACTCCTCAAGAAACAGGGTATATGTTCCCTGTTTCCGATTTTTCTTGACTTTACTTGTTTTTATATCAAATATAATTTTTGATATATTGTATTGTATTGTATGAGATTATCTAATTAGCTCATAATTTCACCCATTCTAGTTTGATGATATTTTCTCATACATAATT
>NZ_JBKGYF010000093.1:0-6467 GCF_046546175.1 Methanohalobium sp.
TAGAGCCTGTGGAGTTGTGTTCGTTAGAACAAACTATGAAACAGGAAGCCACTTGATCTTTAGCCAAGTGGTAGTTCACCCAACATACGTATGTATTCTAAGGAAAACTTATTTTAAAAAACATCTGGATTAAAATTCCTCAATCAACCTGCTTATATCCTCACTGGTAACCATCCCAATAACCCTTTTATTTTTATCAATTACAGGAAGTGCAGAAATATCCCTGCTTTCCATCTTTTCTGCTGCTTTCTCAATGGGTTCATCAGGTCGGGCAGTTATAACATTTTTTGTCATTATCTCATCCAGATTACTTGATTTCAATGCGATTGATTTTGAGATGTCCCATGATGTTACAATGCCAGCAAGTTTACCATCTTCATATACAAGGGGTAAATGAGTTATTTCTTTTTCAAACATTACTCTGGCAGCTTCATCGATACTGATTCCTTCACTAATTGTTGCTATATTTTCAATCATTATATCAGAAACATAGGTATGTGAAAGGAAATTGTTGATTACATAATTTAACTGTCCACTTTCCAGAAGGAAGGAATCATGACCGTAATTGGATTCAATTTCCCTATATGTTACATCAGCGTTGTTGGCACTTAAAGACATCACAATTTCTCTCAATTGGTACGGAGGGTATAGCCAATCAGATGTAAACGATATTACCAAAAATTTTGCTTCAACATCCCTCAAACCTTCCGCAAGGGAATTGTTTTCAGTCAAATCAAAATAATCAACAGCTTTGGTAAGATACAGATAGGAATTCGCATCAAACCGTTCGGTAAATGTTAAACCTTGATAATGAAGATAACTTTCGACTTCAAATTCTCTGGAAAAATCGAATTCGTATTCGTTTTTATTCTGCAACCGCCTTCCGAATTTCTGGTGCATGGAATCATCGCTTAGATAGGTAATGTGGCCTATCATCCTTGCAAGAGCAAGACCATGAGTTGGTTGTTTACCGCCATAATAATCACCACTGTTCCAGTTTGGATCAGAAACTATGGCAATCCTTCCAACCTCATTAAAGGCAATTTGTTGTGGTGTGGAATATCCGGCTGTAGCGATAGGAATTGCTTTTTTAACCATCTCCGGATAACTTACACTCCATTGTAACACCTGTAGTCCACCCATTGAGCCACCAACAACTGCGAAAAGTTTGGATATACCCAGATAATCTACCAGTTTTTTCTGGGCATTTACCATATCTTTTATAGTAACTACTGGAAAATCAAGACCATAAGGTTCCTTTGTGTCCGGATTAATGGATGATGGACCTGTAGAACCCTTACAACCTCCTATTACATTGGAACAGATTACAAAATATTTCTGCGTATCAAGTGCTTTACCGGGACCTATTATAATATCCCACCACCCCGGTTTCCTATCACCTTCATGCCAGCCTGCCGCATGAGCATCACCCGTAAGGGTATGGCACACAAGGATAGCATTGCTTTTATCCCAGTTTAAAGTACCATAGGTTTCAAAAGCAAGAGTAACATCCTTTATCTTTTTACCACTTTCAAGGATAAGCTCATCTGGTATTCGATAATACTGTGTTTCAACATCACCTATTGATTTGTATTTCATAATTTCTGGGACAACTCCAGTGCCTGGTCTATATCCTGAATAATGTCTTCAGCATCTTCTATACCTATAGACAATCTGATGAAATCATCAGTAACTCCGGTAGCCTTTTTCTCTTCATCGGTTAATTGTTGGTGGGTTGTAGACGCAGGATGCACAACAAGACTTTTTGCATCTCCTATATTGGCAAGATGAGACAGTAACTGAACATTCTCAATAAATTTTTTGCCGGATTCCAATCCACCTTTAATACCAAACCCGATCAATGCACCGTATTTATTGTTGAGGTATTGTTTTGCACGTTCATGTGTCGGATGGTTTTCAAGTCCCGGATAGTTTACCCATTCAACATCAGGATGGTTTTCAAGGAATCTGGCTACCTCAAGTGCATTGCTGCAATGTTTTTCCATTCTAAGTGGAAGTGTTTCCAGCCCCTGTAAAAACAGGAATGCATTAAAAGGACTCATGGCTGTACCAAGGTCTCTTAGAAGCTGAACACGCATTTTTACAATGAATGCAATGTTTCCAAACTCTTTCCAATACTTTAACCCATGATAACCGGGGTCAGATTCGGTAAGCACCGGGAATTTTCCATTGTTCCAGTTGAAATTTCCTGAATCAACAATTATTCCACCAATTGAAGTCCCGTGTCCACCTAAAAACTTGGTTGCTGACAGGACTTCTATATCAGCACCAAAATTTATCGGCTGTGTGATTCCAATACCCACTGTATTATCCACTATAAGGGGTATACCAGCGGAATGGGCTATATCTGTTATTTTTTCAAAATCAGGTACATCAAGTTTAGGGTTCCCTATTATTTCAGTATAAATTGCTTTTGTATTTTCGTTTATCCGGTTTTCAAATTCTTCAGGTTTGGTAGAATCCACAAATTTCACATTTCTGCCGAGGTCAGGGAGTGTATTATTGAATAACTGGTAGGTACCGCCATAGAGGTTATCTGCAGAAACGATTTCATCACCGGGCTGGGTTATACCGAGTACTGCTAGTGTAATGGCAGACATACCTGATGAAACAGCCAGTGCACCTGCACCCCCCTCAAGTGAAGCCACACGTTTTTCCAGTACTTCATTAGTAGGGTTTGTTATCCTTGTATATATATTTCCAAACTCTTTCAGATCAAACAACCTTGCAGCATGGTCTGTATTTTTAAAATTGTAGGCTGTTGTCTGGTAAATCGGTACAGCCCTGGCACCTGTTGCTGGGTCAGGCACCTGTCCCGCATGTACTGCTCTTGTAGAGAATCTGTAATTTTTTCCGCCCATATAAAACCTCTATATTCAGAATTATTCGTATTTTTTGATGATTTCATCAAATGCATCTACTACAGTCGATAGATTTTCACGTCCGACTCCAAAAGTGCTTAATTTGAAAAATTTGGTAAGCCCTGCTTTTATACCATGGATATTCCTGGCTTTTAATTCTTTATAAAGGAAATAACGGCCGGATTTAGCATTCTTAGAGATTTCATATATATTAGGTGCCTCGAAAAACATGAGGTCATGGTTGTGCGGCTTATCACCTACCTGATTCAGTCCCAGATTTTCGAGTTTTTCAGAAAACCATCTCGCGTTTTCAACTTCCCTGTCCCATTCACGGGTTCTTTTCACAACCTTGGGGAATGAAGCTATCATCGTCATTAATGTAGCTCCGCGGGCAGTACATCCGAGTAATTCTACTTCTTTATTTTTGTGGGTAGGTGATTTCCTGAACACGGTATCAGCATAATTTTCACTTACTCCCAGTACACCGATTGGTCCTGATGATGCCATTGATTTATGACCGCTTCCTACTATAAAATCCGCACCTATTTCATTGGCATCAACTGGCATTCTACCTATGGAATAGGCACAGTTTAAAAGGAGCGGCACATTGTATTCATGGCAAATTGACGCTACCTTTTTTGCATCAGGAAGGTTTCCGTAATTTCCGTCAGGGTAGGTGAGGAGTGCCATTGAAGGTGGTTCACCGGTCTCGTCCATTACTTTCTCTATAGATGTTGCATAACCTTCAGGATCTATCCAATAATCAGGATGTCCTGTATTGGGTACAGTTTCAGTATTCAACCGTGCACGTTGTGCAGCAACATGGGACGAATAATGTGCCAAATTATCAAGTACAATCCAGTCACCTTCATTAGCCACCGAATGCATGACAGCGAACTTGGATTCGCGAGCACCGTTTGTTATCCTAACTTCATCTACACCTATGAATTCAGGTAATGCTTCATGGACAAAATCTTTTATTTTGGGCTTTTTTATCTGGTCAAGAGTTCCAGGGCAGAAATCACATACAGAGTACCCATCTCCCCACTGAACAAGCGCCTGACGGGCTTCATCTGTTAAAATCCCGCCTGTTTGTAATGGGTCAATATTGATGGCGTTTAATGGTTCTCGTTCTATAAATCCATATTTTTGTAGTGATGATTCGTCAAGTGCCATCTTATTTTTCCTCTCGATTATATTAAATATAAGATCACTAATTCACACTGTGAATCAGCAAATTTGGTACTGCTTATATATAAAAAGAGTGGTCGAGCGTTTAAAACAACTCGACATTATTGACAAAAAACCTCAGGCTTTAACAGCTTCACTAAAAACTGAGTTGAATTCGTCACATCGTGATATAAGTTTTGATAATGCATCCTTGATAACAGCAATCTGGTCTGTACCATCGGTCTTGACATATAGTACTGGTTCGCTTACATTCACATGTTTCATATCATATGATGCAATTTCTACTCTTTCATCTTCCAGTAATATGGATTTTAATACATTAAGAAGGGTATGGTCTTCTCCCTGGATTTCTATATTTATTTCATAATCTGTCTTGTTTAAAATTTTAAGCTCCATTATCTCTCACCATTGATAGTTAATTAAATTATTCCGGTTCCATAATCAGAAGATAATTTACGGTTTTCAACATTTCCACAGTATGGACACTTTAATTTGTTATCATTTTTAACCATTGCACTTTTACAGTTTGAACAATATGCTTTCATAACCCCAAGTGATTCCTCAGAAGTGCTTAAATTCAGGTTTTTAGCACTTTTAATTTTACCTTTTATGATATCAAAAGGTGCAAATTCATCAGAAAGTTTTTTTACATACGCATCTTTAACATTGGATACATGAATCGCTGCTGGTCGAGTACCCTGAAACTCTCTTTCACCTTTATCCTTGATAGCCTCAAGTCCCACGATTGCTACTGAATCACGAACATCAGTAATACCACCTATAACGATATCACCTTCTTTTATGGACGGTGGTGTTTTCGTTTTTGGAACCACTGATACTGAATGGGTTTTTTCATCAACAATTACTTTACCGGTTACAAGTGAATGTATATTTCCGTAGTATATATATGTACCTTCTCCTGGTATGAATTCTTCAGTAGTTCCCACAAAATCACCGGGCATAACTAAAACCGGTTCACTGTCTTCAGGTTCACCAGGTTCTTCCGGTTCCAATGTTTCCTCTCCAGTATTTTTTTTGTATGCTTCACTATTTTCGTTGATATTTTCTTTCTCCTTAAATTCAATTGTATCTTCAGCTATGGAATTTTTCTCCTGTGTATTTATAGATTTATCGGATTTATTTATAAATTTTTTATCATCAGATGATTTTATTTTTCTTCTTGAAAGTTTTTTCCTTATTCTAATAAGAATCCCTCGTTAAACTAATTTAAAATAATAGCTACAGAAAATCTGGTTTTATGGACACTGGATGATTCTATATACTTCAACTTCAATTCTTTCTACATCTTTTTTATGGAATTTAAATGTTCTTTTCAATGGAAACCCTGTAGTATACCAGTCTGTGATAACTGCAGGACTGATAAATTTTTGAATAAAATTTTTGCTTCCTTTGTTATGTATTGAATATATTACATTCGCCATTTTCAGGGCGTTTGATAAAAACGGACGGTCACTTCCCCTCATCTGTGATCCGAATGGAGGATTCATGACCACTGTCTGTGCTTTACCAGATATATTACCTATATCCTGACATATAAATTCAACGTCAACATTCATTATTTTGGCATTTTTTTCAGCAATTTCAAGTGCGTACTGGTCAGAATCGAATCCAACCACTTTTTTGGTTCCCAATAGTTTTGCTCCAATGGCCAGGATTCCTGTTCCACATCCAAGGTCATATACTGTGTCTTTCAGGTCACCTTTCATATATGCCAGATGAAGCAATTCAGCAGCAATTAGTGAAGGTGTCATATATTGTTCCAGTGAAACATCAGGCTTATCAAATCCTTCAACCTGTTCGAGCAACATTTCAAGTTTTCGCTGTTTCATCAGATTACTGTACACCTCTTATTTCATCGAACACCAATTTTTCCCATTTACGTTCTCCCAGTACAATTTCAAATTCCTGAGGTGTTAGCATGGGAGCAGGAAATTGCCCTACATCATCGATTGCGATTCTGGGACATGCGGTGTTTACAAAGGCATCCACTTTGAACTGGAGCAATTGTTCAGGTGTTACAAGGTCCATGTTCAGGATATATGCTATTTTACCATATTTTTTTGCCAGTTCTTTTAATGACCTAGCCAGTTCCATACGATATTGTCCAACTTTTGTCGAAATTACTATTCCGAATACAGATGAATCCAGTGATTTTGCAATAACAGCACTTCTCTGGCGCAATATCTTGGACGGGTCTACATAATAAGTTTTATCCGTGAATGGATCTGCAACTGTGACAGGTTTTCCGGTTGCAAGTGATACGCCTATTGGATGGAATTCTCCGCTACCAATATATAAATATTCATCACATTCATTTATATCAGCAGATGAAAAATTACAGCCAAGTACCTGACCCGGATGAGCGATTCTGGT
>NZ_JBKGYF010000094.1:0-6306 GCF_046546175.1 Methanohalobium sp.
GCTAATTTCAGATTCACCACTCTCATCAAATGGTTTAGCGTTTCCAAGGTCTCGAGTACCGGGATAATCATAATATGCCCAATCATGGTTTATATAAGCGTAGTTATTTAACCAATCGCTACTGTATTGTTGATTTCCTGGCATTAAAGTAACTCTGCTCCTGAGCATGAAATAATCTTTATCGCTATTTGTTTCTTCATCATCCCAATACCATCTGGTTCTTGTCTCATAGTCTCCATGTGGCGAGTATGTATATTCATTTGTATATGAACCTATTAGTTCCCAGTCATTACTTGTTGTTTCAAAGCTACTTGTAGTTATATCTGTACCATCTTCATTTATATCTAAATTAGATGGTTTGATACTTACATTCTTATACCACATGTCTGCTCTTGATAATGCTTTTTCGTATCCTTTTGACACATTGTTACAGTAACCTCTATATTCTTTAACAACACCATTTGAGAGTATCTTGAAACCATAGGCTACCAATTCTGTGTTCTTGGGTGATTTCAGGTTCTTGACTTTGCCTATATGTCTTGGTTCTTTTTTGTCACTCATTTCATTAAGAAACTTATCTATAAACATACTTCTCTGCTGCATAATGTTTTGATTATCTAGACTTTTACCTTCAATCATTATCGTATAGTTTTGAGCATCGCAGACTTTTGTATCCAGATTTTCACCCATGTTCGAATCTATAGTACAACCTGAACTTGCAGAAACTGTACCTGTAAAAAGTGTTAATATAAAAAATATAGCTATACCTAATTTTATTTTCATATATTCCACTTTAAATTCAGTATTCATTTTGTTTTACCTCCATTATCCAGAGGCAATCAAAAATGGTTTAAATTATAACAAACCAATATCCTTTTGCCTCTGGGCAACTTTTTGTTGGTATATTTTGAGTTCAACCACACCCCAGATTTGGTTGGACTCTCAGAACATCTTTTTCAATGTTCCATATTAGACTTGTAAGTGACTTTATAAATAATTTATAACCAAACCATCAAACTGTTTATATAGAAAATTCAAACTCTGGATCAGGAATCTATCAGTTTAAGGAAAACACTCTGTAAATCCATCCACTCCTCTTCAAGTCTTGATATTGTACCTCCTGATTTACTGACGGCTTTTGCAATCTCAGCACGCATGCCGCTATCTGCGTGTACCTGTAATGTTCCGTCCAGGGTTTTGACGTCATGAACTCCATCCAGCAGGTTCAACTTCTCAACCATGTCGTTGTATGATATATCCCAGACCTCAAGCAAATAGTTTACACCTTCTGATAAATGTTAGAAGATTCGAAAATTTACGTATTAAGCACATGGAGTAAAAAGAAAAAAGATAAAGAAAAGGATCAAGGAAAGATAAAAACTGGTTCAAATAAACTTGATGAAGAAAGTTCAGAAAACACAATTGAGAATAACGAACCAGAAAAGCAAAGTGTAACAGGTATAACTCTACCAAAGAGACTACCAGACCAGATAAGGAAAATTCGTGGTTTGTTTATCGCTAAAAGGGGGAGCGTTAAGAAAAACCACGCTTGTTGGATTGTTAAAGGTGACCAGAATAAGGAGTATCAAGTCAAGTTTGATAAACTAAAAGGTTTCAGTTGTAACTGTCCTGATTCTGAACACCGGATAACATGTTGTAAACATGTATATGCAGTAGAAGCTTTCGAAGTTGATTCAGAACTTCCATCTAAAGATGAATTGGATAGTAAACTCAAAGAGATTGAAGAGCAGCATAAAGAAGCTTCAAAATATTCTCAGAATTGGCCTGCATATAACAAATCCCAACGTACAGAGAAAGAAATGCTGTACAAAATCCTTGATGAAATATGTGATTTTCTTCCAGAACGCCAGCAAGGAAATGGGAGGCCAAAAACACCGCCAAAAGATATTGCCTTTTGTTCGGTGGCAAGAGTGTATAGTATGCTGTCTGGAAGACGGTTTGACACAGATGTAAGATACCTTCATGAAAAAGGATACATCCAGTCACATGTCCATTATAACACAATATATAATTGTATGAAAAGTAGTGAAATGGAGAGTTGGCTTCAATACTTAATCGATATTACTGGTCTTTCTTTCGTCAATGTAGAAGACCTATTTGGAGTCGATTCTACCGGTTTTTCTACATCAGTCACAGATACCTGGTATGAACATAAATATCAGGTAAAAAAGGATGAAAGAAAATGGATGAAATGTCACATAATGGCAGGAGTGGATTCAAACATCATAACTGCCGTCAAAGTGACTACAAACAGAGTAAATGATAATATACCGTTCGTTGATCTGATATATAGAACAGCAAATCGTTTCAATATTGAAGAAATAACAGGTGACAAAGCCTATAGTTCTAAGTCAAACATAAAACTGATACGCTACTTGGGTGCCGAACCATTCATCCCATTCAAAGAAAATCTTACAGGGAAATCAAGAGGTATAGTTGAATGGGCTGAAGAGTATCAGAAATTCGTTGATAATAAAGCTGAATTCTCTAAGCATTTCGGTTATCGTAACAATGTTGAGTCTATCTTCCATATGATGAAATCGAAATTTGGTGGAAAGTTAAAAAGTGTAGATGAGCAAGCATTGATAAACGAAGTGCTTTGTAAAGTTCTCTGTCACAATATCTGTGTACTGATACAGGAAGTCAATGAGAACAATGTCGAACTTCAACCAATGTATCAGGTTATGGACAATCCAGACGGAGGTGTTTGTGCAAGTGATTAAATACTAAATAAATACAAACAGAATCTTCAGGTCATCCATTATCATATAATTTTTCTTTTTTCATTCTCCAATTATTTTCTAAAGATTAAGTTTGATAACTACATTTTATATAATCAGTTAAAAAATTAGATTTGAAGTCTATGTATCAGGGTTATTCATTTGACGATTTTTTGTGCAAATAGTGCCTCAAACGGCAACCTGATTCCTTATAACAAATGCACAAAAAGTGGTTAGTTTGCACAAAAAATATAGGGGTTTTTAGGCAAAGCCGCTTTGACCAATAGTTTTATCAATAATAAAGACGACATTAGGTTACCTAATACCTGGTAAAATATACCGCATATTTACCACAATAAATAAAAAATATACAAACATTTAGTAGCATAAGTTATATAAAAATAAAAGCGGGCGATTGAATGAACATCAATACTAAAGAAGATGTATTAAAGGCCATAGAGCAGTACAATGTAAAGTTTATCCGGTTGCAATTCTCAGATATACAGGGAATTGTAAAGGATGTGGAAATCCCTGTATCCCAAATTGAAAAAGCGCTCGATACAGGAATATCCTTTGATGGTTCATCCATAGAAGGATTTGTAAGAATTGATGAATCAGATATGTTGCTAAGGCCTGATGTGTCAACGTTTGCAATCCTCCCTTGGAACCAGGGTAAAGGTGTTGTTGCACGTATGATATGTGATGTGTATCAACCAAATGGAAAACCATTCGAGGGTGACCCCAGATACGTACTCAAAAAGATGCTCAGAAGGGCAAAAGAAATGGGGTATGTATTCAATGTAGGTCCAGAACTTGAGTTTTTCATGTTTAACAAGGAAAATGGTGAAGCGACCACAAAACCCCATGACTTTGGCAGGTATTTTGAATTTGCACCTGCTGACCTGGCAGAAGATATACGCAGAGACATTGTACTGACACTCAGTGACCTGAATTTTGATATTGAAGCATCTCATCATGAAGTTGCATTTGGACAACATGAAATTGATTTCAAATACAGTGATGCTTTAACAACTGCTGATAATGTGATGACTTTCAAATATGTCACAAGGACTGTTGCAAAATTACATGGCCTACATGCAACTTTTATGCCCAAACCTATCTATGGTGAAAATGGTTCAGGAATGCATGTCAATCTTTCATTGTTCGAAGATAAAGGTAATGCGTTTTATGAGCCAAATGGTGATATGGAAATCAGTGATGTTGCCCGCTGGTTTATAGGTGGGGTATTAGGACATATAAAAGGAATAACTGCAGTAACCAATCCAATAGTTAATTCCTATAAACGTCTTGTACCAGGTTACGAAGCACCTGTATATATATCATGGTCAGGAGCAAACAGAACATCATTAATCCGTATTCCAGCCGCACGTGGAAATAGTACCCGGCTGGAGTTGAGGAATCCGGACCCATCATGTAACCCATACCTAGCCTTTGCAGCAATTCTTGGAGCAGGTTTGGAAGGCATCAGAGAAAAGATTGATCCTGGTGAAATGGTAGAATCCAATATATTTGAATTAAGTGAACAAGAACGGGCAAAAAAGAATATAGATACACTTCCATCTATGATTAATGAAACTGCATACTATTTGGAAAATGATGAACTTCTCAGGGATGTCCTTGGACCGCATGTGCACAATAACATTCTTAGGATTGCAAAAGCAGAGTGGGAAGAGTATCGTGTACAGGTGCATGACTGGGAAGTTAACAGATATCTGAATTCTATATGAATTGCCTCATACATGAAGCATGTCCGGGTGATTATCATCGGATTCGCAGGTTTATGGAACTTGTGAACGATGATTTTACCCCTCCTCTTGATAAAAGGAAGATAAATCTAGAAGAGCGGATTCAGGATACTTTTGATAAACTTGATTCTGGGTACTTTATTGCAGAATCACAGACAATGGATTCAAAAATTTCTATTATTGGTTTGATAGGATTTGATAAATACTGGAAAAGTGGAAAAGATGCATATATCAATTTTCTGGCGATACATCCAGAATATCGAGGATTGGGTTTAAGTTCAAAACTTGAAAGAGAACTTGAATCAAAGCTATTACAGGAAGGAATCCAACATATAAATGTATGTACATGGTCCACAAATAAACCAGTTTTAAATTTTTATGAAAAAAATAATTATCAGGTGAACCATGTCCTGAAAAATGATAGAGGAAATGGAATAGATACCATCTATTATTGCAAATGTTTGTAATTTTTTATTAATTAGGCAAAAAGTTAAAGGGCTTATATAGTAATATTTTGGAGTAGAATATGGATTTTGGTATGCTATTAGAAATTATTAGGATGACACTTTCATTAAATTTTTAAATTTGAGTTCTATTTTACATTTCATATTAATTTTACTTATTTATTAAATGAGTAAAACAGGTTTCCTTTTGATGTATTATTTGCACAAAAATCATGAAAAAGTAAAAAATGAAGATGTTTGGTAACTCAATCAAGTGGGTTACCAGTAAACGTTATACTCTTTTCCAGATTGCTGTTATTTTATCAACTTCAATATGAGTATATTCGTTTCCAATATCCCATTTCAGACTTAATACTCCATCATTACATTCAGCAGCTGTGCCATGATACGTTTTACCTTCAGCATCAAGTGATACCTTTTTGTCTATATAATACTTGTTTATAAACGCTTCTTTCAATTTTACACCCCCTTTTATTACATAAAGTTAAGTAAAATACCTATTTATTTCGGCTCTGTAGAAAACCTTTACGATAATTAAAATGCCATAATTTACTATAGACCTGTGGATATTGTACAGGATTAATTTTGTTTTGACTTCTTTGACTTGGTTTCGATATTTTCTTGCTTTGACCTCTTCGCCGAACAATCTTTTTATGACAGATATCACAGTTTCAACAAGGTTTCTCTCAAAGTAGATGACTTCACAAAAATTTATGTACATTTCTTTCCTGTATTTGCCGTTGATTTTTTTCCTGGATTTATTTCTTATAGGAATGATAGCGTAAGACCCCAATTCATCTCTTATCAGTTCATGGATTTGTTCTGAATCATAGCCTTTATCCATGACGTAGTAAAATGGTTTTTTAATACTGTGGGATTGTCTAAGTAGAGGTATCGCATGTTTGATATCATGTACAGGGTTTTTGGTGATTTTTTCTGCTAATATAATCAGTTTATCCGTATCCACGGATATCGAAGTTTTCAGAAAATTCTTGCGGTACGTATCGGTCCTCAATGAATAATAGTAGCTTGCATAACAGCTGGTCATCCCAGAGGCATCGACTGCTACTATACCGGGGCTGTTGCCCCGGTTATAGAACAGTTTCACTGTTTGATTGAGTATCCGGTTGAACTTGTAAGTGGAAATCCTGCTAACGAACTTTTGTAATGTAGTAAAGTGTGGAACCTTCTCAAGTTCCAGTATATCTATAACTGGATACATGAGTTCCAGTCTTTGAGTGAAACTCCTGTAATCGGCAACCATGTACTCTTTAAACAGTACCAGAACCATCAACTGGTGCTGGTCATAATCCTTTTTGGAGTATTTACTCGAAT
>NZ_JBKGYF010000095.1:0-6253 GCF_046546175.1 Methanohalobium sp.
CAGTAGGTTCGTCCAATATGAGAATGTCTGGTTCATGGATGACTGCACATGCGATGCTAACTCTCTGGCGCATACCTTTTGAAAAATTGATAACAGGTTCATTTCCTCTATCAGATAGTCCAAGTTCATCCAACAGTTCATCAGATTTTTCTGCAATTTCAGTTTTCGATAAACCGTAGAATTTGCCTGCAAGCTGTATATTCTCTCTTGTACTCAAATCATTATATACATTTCCGGTTTCAGGGACTGTACTTAGTTTCATTTTCGCACTTATAACATCCTTTGTTATATCCAATCCCTGGATTAATATAGAACCATCGTTAGGTGTAAGCAGTCCTACAAGCATCCTTATTGTAGTGGTTTTACCGGCTCCATTAGGTCCCAGGAATCCGAAAAATTCACCATTTGCCACTTCAAAACTAATGTTATCTACTGCCACAAAATCTCCAAAAGTTTTTGTTAAATTTTTGACCTGGATCGCAGACATAAATTATACCTCATTCAAAAAAGAAGGGAAGAAAAAAGAAACGTTTTGTACCGGTTTTAACTTTCAGAAACCCTGATAAGGATAACCAACTTGTTTCATGCGTTTATCCTTTAAGGTCCTGAAGATGCTCATCTACAGCTTTCAATTCTTCCCTAAGCTGATTTTTATATTCTTCCAGAATATCCTGTTTTTCTTTAACAGTTAAATAATTCCTGAAAGAATGTCCACAGTTACATCCACATTCCAAACTCAAAGCAGATTTTAAAGGTTTATAACCTCCATGATGTCCTTTTGGTTCACAACACATACTTATTCACCTCTACTTTATTTTACATAGCAAAGATGAATGATGAAGTATTTAAATTAACAGGTTTATAATTATATAGTGGATTACAAGATGGTGATTTACTATGCAAACAGAAAGTGACACACATTGCAAAAACGTTAACTGTACACAGAAAGGCGGAGAAGAGGTATGTTTATGCCCTATTAACAACGTTGTGAACTACCGCTGAGCTAAAGACTCAGCGGCTTCGGAAGAAGGTTACTAGGAAAGCCTTACTCTTGAAATCAAAGATTTAAAGTTATCCTTAAATTTTTAGTTTAAGGAGCCAGTTGGTCTTTAGCCAAGTGGTAGTTCACTTCATATACATGATGTCTAAATAACTGCATTTTACCATCAAAATGTGTTTTTAGTAGCTTTTGAGACTGGTTATTCATTTAATATCAACTCTTTACCTTTATCAGTAATATCAAATGTTATATCATGAGTATCACTATTTATCTGGTAATAGCAACTGAAAATATACGGCAACTCTTCACAATTAATTTTGTAGCAACCCCAGTTGATTCTGAGGTGATTCATGTGTTCCATTTTTTTCAATATGATTAACAACTCAAATTGATTAATTTTCAATCTTTGTTTCATCTGGTTGATTGTCAAGTTATCTTTAGATAACATATTCAAAATTCTTTTTGACGTTTTAGTATATCCTGTTATCATTCCTGTAACCTCTATATTTTCTAAATGTTTAGTTTTTAAACTTTGGTCTTGGTTAATAATATTGGATATTAGGAATATTAATAGAGTGCCCAAATAATGTTTGGTTATAAATCAAGATTCTAAAATTTGCAAAAACGGTACGAAAGCACAAAAAACTCTCAATAGTTTTTGATAAATGTTTGATTGTTCTGTCAGGATTGGATGTAGATAATTTTTATTAATCTTCTCATTTATAAAAACAAATTTTCAGCGTTTGCAGCGTTAATAAAAAAATAAAAATTTATATATTATCCAAATAGTATGAATAATCTACATATTATTAACACTAGATAGCAATTATATTGTGTATAGTAACGGTAAAAATAGTTAAGGTGGATCGTTCTGTGCGAACCGAGTCAATTAGAAGGTTAAGTCTATTAATGATTGCAGCCGTATCATTTGTTTTAATTACGACTGTTTGTTCGGCAGAGTCGGTTGAAATCCGTGGAAATGTTCTTGATACAGGAGAGAACCTGGCTATTGGTGCGGGTCCGAAAAATGATGTTCTTGATAAAAAAGAACTCATCTATAGCACTCGTCCTTATAGCAAGAAATTCAAATTGATTTCTAAAACCGATGCTTCCGTTTTTAGCACTTATTCAGTTATTCCTCTATTTGGTGAGAAATACATAGCTGTTGATGACGATATCAGCAAACTAACGAATTTGATTACAGAACAGGGCGGTGGTTCTGAAAAATGTCCTATTCCTGCAGAAGACAAACAAATCCGTTCGTCTTCGCTTGGATTTTCATCTATCGCAACATTCTCTGGTGTATTAACGATTTTTTATGTTTTAAAAAGCAGGACTAATTAATTTTCCACTTTAAAAAGGACGTGTTATTGTGAAAATGGATTGTTTGGACTGGAATAATATCTGGAGAGAAATGATACTGGCCAACCAGAACACAGACCATGAAAACCGCGGAAACTGTGCGGATTTGTGGAACAGCAGGGAAAATGCAGAACGGTTCTGGCAAAGGTCTCAACAGAACAAAGAACGTATAGAAAATACGATCAATGAGCTTCCATTACATAAAGATTGTAAAGTACTGGATATCGGTGCTGGACCCGGCAGTCTGGCATTACCTCTATCAGAAAAGGCAGACCAGGTTACTGCTGTTGAACCTGGTGATGGAATGCTGGAAATTCTACAGGAAAATATCGAGTATTACGGCATAGAAAATATCGATACTGTCAAAAAATGCTGGGAAGATGTCGATGTTGAAAATGACCTGAACGGACATTATGATATTGTCATATCGTCTTTTTCACTGGGAATGCCGGATATCAAAGACGCGATAGAAAAAATGCAGGCTGCATCATCAAAATATGTCTACATTTACTGGTTCGCTGGAGAAACACCTTGGGAAGCTCACTCATATAAATTGTGGCCCATGCTGTATGGTGAAGAGTACACTCCGCGGCCTAAATGTGATGTACTTTACAATGTAATTTACAACATGGGTATCTATCCTGACATGCATGTGTTTTCCCTCGATTATCAGAACACTTTCTCATCCATCGATGAAGCGTTTGATTTCTTCAGATCTCGCTATACAATAGATACAAAGCATCAGGAAAATTTACTCAGAGATTATCTGAAAGAGAATCTGGAAAAGCATGACGGCCAATTCGTAGAACACGGTCATACTACAAGAGTAAAAATCTGGTGGGACAAGGAGGTGTTCTTGTGAAAACACTTCTTTTTGGAAAAGGTGGAAGTGGTAAAAGCACGCTTACAGCTCTGGTTGCCAAATCGCTTGTAGAAAAAGGATGTAATGTTCTTGTTATAGACAATGATGAATCAAATTTCGGGCTTCACAGACAACTGAATATGTCACTTCCAGATGATTTCATGGATTTTTTGGGAGGAAAAAAGAGACTCATCAATAAAATGATGAAATCACGTTCAGAAGAAAAAGATTTGAACCTTTTTGATGATAAATGGGATTTTGAAACTATACCGGATGAATACGTTGTTAGAAACGGTAACCTGTATCTTATGGCTGTTGGGAAAATCCACGAGTTTGGGGAAGGTTGTGCATGTCCAATGGGTGTGCTTGCAAGACAGCTTATTAATAATATAGAAACCGGTGAAAATGATTTTGTTTTGGTGGATACAGAAGCCGGGATTGAACATTTTGGCAGAGGTGTAGAAGAAGGATGTGATGTCCTTTTCATGGTGCTTGATCCATCCTATGAATCTATACGTCTTTCTGAAAAGATGGACTGGATTGTCGACGGTATAGATAAACCATTGTATTATATATGCAATAGAGCTGAAGGCGATGCCAGGGAAATATTATGCAGCAAGTTACCGGATGATAAACTGGTAGCTACCGTTCCTGTGAATGAATCAATTTTCAAAGCAGGTCTCCTTGGAAACGAGTTCCAGTTTACAGTTCCTGAGATAGAGGATATATCTGATTTCTTGATAAATTACCAACCGAAATGAAATTGTGAAAATCAAATCGATGTACTAGATTTTAATTAGTTAACAGGACGGTGTTGATATGAAAATAAAAAATTAACTACCTATTTGACTCTATTAATGATTGCAGGTTTGTTATTGTCATCTGTTGGTCTTGCTGAGGAAGGAGAAATTAATGATGTCAAACGCAGTGTTCCGTCAGATATTTCAACCGGGGAAACGGCGGAAATAACCCTTGATATAAAAACAGATAAACCATTCATGGTAGGAATCGTAGAAACTCTTCCAGATGGTTTTACTTTTCCAGAAAATGATGCAGACGTATCAGATGCTGAATATTTTAAAGTTGACAGAGATGACGGTAAGATTTCCTTTTCTGTACGTGATAAAACTGAAATCACGTATAATGTGATTCCGTCCAGTAATGATAGAAAGGGTTTTGAAAGGTACTGGGTGGACATGCTTTACCAAACCCAGGAATTTGATGAAGGTAAAGAAAGATGGGTTCTTGTAACTGATCCATATTCAGATACCGGTTCAAATAACCCAGGGTCTAACAGCGCTTCTGAATCAGATGATAACGGAGACAGTTCAGTTTCAAATCTTCCTGGGTTTAGTGGATTTATAACCTTAGTTTCATTGATAATCTGTTTGTCTATACTGAAAAAATACAATTCAGGTGGGGATAGGTAATGAAATCTGAAATCAAATTTTTAGCTGGAATATTGTTGGTTGTATGTTTGTTTTCATCTATAATGACAGCTTCTGCAGCATCTTTATAACTTCCTTGTGACAACGGGGATGGTAAGCTCACTGAAAAGGAAGTATCAACCAAAGTATGCGATTATATGCTTGGTGACAGTTCTCACACACTTGATGATGTAGGAGATGCTTCATATATACTTACATACTGGGACGGTAAACCAAAAACAGTTACAGATACCCATAACAGGGAAGTTACGTTCTACAGACCTGTAGAAAGGATAGTCACGACAAACCCTGAGAATTCCAGAATCGTAATCGCTCTTAGCGAGCTTGATAAAATAGTCGCTACTGATGAATGTACACGAGATGGTTGTGTTCTTCCGCGTGATGCAAACAATGAAAAGATTGCAGCAAATGCCTGGAATAACCTTCAGATACATGGTGGAGGTCAGCTTGATGATCTTCCTGAAACGAATACCCGTAGAGAAATCGATTACGAGTCCATGGCTCTTCTCCAACCAGATGTAGTATTCGATGCTACATGGTATAATCGTGGAGACACTATCGAAGACAAAGTCGGATGCCCTTGTGTAGATGCAGGTGCAGGTTTCACATTTAAAGGTAGTTATGAACATATCCAGTTGATAGGAGAAGTTCTGGATGAAGAGAAAAGAGTCGATGAACTGGAAGGTTTTGTCCGGTCGAAAGTTAATATGGTTAAATCCGTTACTTCAAATCTTAATGAAAGCGAAAAACCTACAGTATATTTCGCACCTCGAGGTGCTAAAGATGGTTTTTATGAAGCTGCAGAAGGAAGAGATTTCACCCGTACAGAATCAGTATACGAACCATTAACTATCGCTGGTGGGGACAATGTTGCAAAGTATTGTACCGGTGGTGAACTACCGCTGAGCTAAAGACTCAGCGGCTTCGGAAGAAGTTTGCTTTACTGACGTATGTTGCCGAAAAACCTTATTCTTCCAGGGGAGTTCAGATCCCCACTATCGATTATCCCTGTGAGGGAATCACCGAGTACCTTTCTCAAGATGTTCAATGCTACATTAATATCGGCATTGATCAGTCTACCTGTAGATGACTGGAAGATTCCACGTTTCGATCTCTTACCAAGATACTTCTTATGTTTTCTAATGGGTTCTAAAGCCAGTGCATCTACCTTGCTGGTATATGCCTCATCTACTTCATGATACTTGATACCGTGGTATTCACATTTAGAAGCTAATTTCTGTTTAAATCTGGCAAATGGTATAGTCTGAAAGTTCTGGGTGTTTTCTTTACCGATGTTCTGTTCCTGTTTGATTTCTTTGAGTTCTCCGATTATGATATTGCCGATTTGATTTTCCAGACAGTGTTTAACGATGTGATTAACACACTGGTTCATGAAATCGTTTATCTTCCAGAACCTTTTATTAGAGAATCTATCCATTTTGATTCCATTATCTACATTCTGTTTATCGTAGACTGACTGCAACCTGCTCTTCTCCTTGTTCCACCAGCGGTTATAAGATTTGATACCCCTGCCGTCCAGTATGAAGGCAGTCCCACTGGTCGTTACGCAGGTTGCAAAGT
>NZ_JBKGYF010000096.1:0-6241 GCF_046546175.1 Methanohalobium sp.
CTGCACCATCGCATCCGATTGAAATATTAATTTTTCCGGTGGTATATGGCGACCCGGTAGCATCTGCACAGGTTGACTGGATACCTGCAAAGGTTGCAGTCATTCGTCCACCATGTTTATAGATGATAGCCTGGGCAATTCTTCTGGCTACAAGTGTATTTCCTATTACTATAATGACGTCTGGTCTTGTGGGAATTGTATCCAGTGGGGCTACAACTGTTGCCGCAGTAGAACCCGGTTCAGGTCTTGGCATATTGTCGACTACCCGTTTGGCGACACTGTATGAGGTTTCTTTTCCCAGTTTATCAACATACAATTTACCACTTTTGAGTTTGTCTGGATAATCCTGTAGTCCCAGTGCTGCTGCACCTCCTTTGCATGCATGTTTGTCAACAGTTGCAAAATTTATAATCTCATCAAACCGGGCTTTTTGTAGCATCTGACAGTATCTGACGGAATCTGAAACCTCTTCTATATCCTGTGGGATACCTTCTTTCAGGTTTAAAAGTGAGACCCCTACAGGCTTCCCATCCAGATTTAATAAATCTACTAGTTTTTTACTTGCTTCTGCATAATCCATAACTATATCTCCAGTATTGGTACTTTTGTACTGATTTAATTTTTATTATTCCTCATCATACTCATTTTCCAGTTTTTCAATGGTATCAACAACTTTGCTGAATCTTTTGTCCCATTCTGATTTACTTCCTTCATAGGAATAGGTGGAACCGGTGTCAGCCTTCTGGGATACATTTGGCTCTATGGGCAGTTCTGCAAGAACCGATATTCCAAAATCAGATGCAGCTTTGTTGACACCACCTCCACCGAACACTTCTATTTCATCACCACAGCTTGGGCAGATGACTCCGCTCATATTTTCAACCAATCCCAGGATAGGCACATTAACATGGTCCAGGAAATTTATGGATTTTCTGACACTGGCAAGTGCCACATCCTGTGGGGTTGTAACCACAATGGCACCATCGAATTCCGGTATCAACTGCGCGATACTGAGCGGTTCATCTCCTGTACCTGGCGGCAGATCAATTATAAGAAAATCCAGTATACCCCATGAAACTTCTTCTAAAAATTGCTTTATAGCTCCCATCTTGGCAGGACCGCGCCAGATAACAGGAAAATCTTCACCTTCTAGCAAAAAAGCTATAGACATAACTTTTAAATTATCAGACACAGGAACAGGAACAATACCCTTTTCATCGACTTCTGGTTTTTTATTTTTTAAACCGAACATTTTAGGAATACTAGGACCATGGATATCGGAATCCAGCAATCCGACTTTGTATCCGCGTTTTGCCAGACTTGAGGCAAGATATGCAGCGATGGTACTCTTTCCAACACCACCTTTACCGCTCATCACCATTATTTTATGTTTAACTCCTTCTAAACTCACGGGTTGAATTGGTGATTTAGATTGTGATTGTTGTTTTTTACTTTTTGATTCTTTAGGGTTTGTTTTAGCTATGTCTTCGGTTGAAATAAACTCTTTAGGCATACAATATCTCCTCACATTTTATTAATACTGGTTTTCATCATTGGTATTCGTATGGGTTCCACCTTTGATTTCGATTGCTTTTCCGTTGGTGAGTGCAAATGCTACCTTTTTTCTTGCACTCTGTAGGTCTTCCCAGAAAGCACGTCTTGATATACCCATTTTCTGAGCTGCTTCCTCCTGTTGCATTTCTTCTAAATCGACCAGACGCAATGCTTCTGCTTCCTCAACTGCCAGAGATACAACTTCAAGTTCTGAAAGTGGAACTCCCCTGGGTTTAAAATAGGTAACTCTTGGTTTATATTCTATCCGTCTGGGATATCTGGGTCTGCCTGGTATATTTATCACCTTAATATCTCTTAAGCGAGTAATTATATAAAACTTACCAGTAACTTTTATATAATTAAACTCTTATGTGTTAAAATACAGTAGTAAATCAAACAAGGGTATAAATATGATAATAGGTGTAACTGCTACAGGTAACAATCTGAATGATTCAATGGACCCAAAATTTGGCAGGTCTCAGTATTTTGTTATTGTAGATTCTGAAACAATGGAATTTGACTCATTCGAAAATCCCGGGGTTTCAGCATCAGGTGGTGCAGGTATACAGGCTGCACAGGCTATTGCAGACAGAAATGTCGATGTACTGATAACTGGAAATGTGGGTCCCAAAGCATTTTCTGTACTTTCCAAAGCCAATATAAAAGTAGTTACTGGAGCTTCTGGAACAGTTAAACAGGCAATTGATGATTTTAAATCAGGATTATTGGATGAAACTGATAATCCAACAGTAAAAGCTCATAATGGTATAAACAGATGAATAGGTGATTTTATGAAAGTATGTATACCTTCTAACGGAAACAGCGGTCTTGAAGCTACAATTGGTGAACATTTTGGGCGGGCTTCAAACTATACTCTTATAGATACTGAATCCAATTCAGTAGAAGTCATTCCAAACATCGGAGAACACATGGGAGGTACAGGAAAACCTCCGGAATTTTTATCCAAAGCAGGTGTTGAAGTGATGCTGTGTTCGGGACTTGGTCCAAGAGCTATAAACATGTTTGAAAATTATTGTATTGATGTATATGTAGGAGCAAAAGGCACTGTAAAGGATGCTTTGGAATCATGGAATTCCGGAACATTGGAAGAAGCAACAAAAGAAAATGCCTGTAACTCACACCGGCATTAATCAGAGGATAGCATGAACATTGCAATAGCAAGCGGCAAAGGGGGAACCGGTAAAACAACTATTGCAGTTAATCTGGCACTTTCCCTGGATGATGTCCAGTTGTTTGACTGTGATGTAGAAGGGCCCAATTGTAACCTGTTTCTTGGATACAGTCCTGAAAGGATAGAGGATGTTAATATCCTTTTACCGGTAATTGACAAAAATAAATGTGATTTCTGTGGAAAATGTGCGGATTTTTGTCAGTTTAATGCAGTTGCAGTAGTTCCGGGTGATGTAATGGTATTCCCCACCCTCTGTCACGGATGTGGTGGGTGTAGTATAGTCTGCCCGGGAGATGCAATCAATGAAGAAAAACGAAGTATTGGGACGATTGAAAAATCAAAAGCTGAAAATGGAGATTTAGAATTGTATCAGGGTTTACTAAATATCGGTGAACCGATGGCATCTCCTGTGATAAAAGACCTTAAAAACCATATTGATAAAAATAAAACCACAATAATTGATGCTCCTCCTGGATCAGCTTGCCCTGTAATTGCTGCTCTTGAAGACGTTGATTATTGTATCCTTGTAACTGAACCAACACCGTTTGGTTTCCATGATCTCCTGATTGCTATTGGTCTGGTGAGAGAACTTGAAATTCCATTAGGTGTAATCATCAATCGCTGTGATATGGGTGATAGCAGAGTAGAGGACTTCTGCAATTCTGAAAATATACCGGTTTTGATGAATATACCCTATGACAGGAATATAGCACATTTGTATTCAAAAGGAATTCCATTTGTAAAAAAAATGCCTGAATGGAAGGAAGAGTTTGAACAGATGTTTAAGAGTATACAATCAATTAATAAGTTAAGGTAATACAATGAATCAACTTACAGTAATAAGTGGAAAAGGGGGTACAGGAAAAACTACATTCACATCAGCTTTTGCATCACTTGCAGAGAATTCTGTTATAACAGATTGTGATGTAGATGCAGCAGATATGTACCTTATATTAAAACCGGAAATAATGGAGACATTCGATTTCATTGGTTCAAAGATTGCATCTATTAATGATAATCTCTGTAATGAGTGTGGATTATGCAGGTCTTACTGCAGATTTGGCGCCATTACTGAGGATTTAAAAGTGAATATATATGATTGTGAGGGTTGTGGGGTATGTGAATATGTCTGTCCTGAAAATGCAATACATCTTACTGATAGAAACTCGGGCAAATTCTACAAATCAATGACAAGATACGGTCCAATGGCTCATGCACATCTTGGAATCGGGGAAGAAGCAAGCGGGAAACTTGTTACTGCTGTCAGAAACAAATCCAGAGAACTTGCTGAAGAATATGATTGTGATCTGGTCCTTATAGATGGTCCGCCAGGAACAGGTTGTCCAGTGATTGCTTCTATTACAGGTGTTGATATGGTACTTGTTGTTACAGAACCCAGTACTTCAGGTATCCATGACCTGAAAAGAATACTGGAAGTAGCAAAATATTTTGATACACCGGCTTTGGTTTGTATAAACAAATATGACATAAACGGGGACAATACCCGGATTATAGAAGATTACTGCAGAGAAAACGGGGTAGAGATTGCAGGTAAAATACCATATGATAATACACCAGTTAAAGCTATGATACAGGAAAAAACAGTTATCGAGTATTCGGACAATGAAATCTCAAAAACAATCAATGATATCTGGGAAAGGGTAAGATGGAGACTTTTAAGGACAACTTAAAACAGAGGTATAGTTGATATGCAGTGTGCTTTGTGTAAAGATAAGCGGTGTAGTCAGGGTAAGAATTGCACAGTTATTACTGATAATATTAGCTATGAAGGTGAAGAACTCAAATCAATGAAAACATCTTCTCATATCGAATCCAGATATTATATGGAAAAAACAAGACTTGAAGAACTTATTTTGTATTCCAGACAGATGGGTTATAAAAAATTGGGTATAGCTTTTTGTATAGGTCTGGGAAAAGAAGCGAAGTTGGTTCATAAAATACTATCTCATGATTTTGATGTGCATTCTGTCTGCTGTAAAGTATGTGGAACCAGTAAGGATGAATATAATCTAGATAAATTTCATGATGGGGAGTTTGAAGCTACTTGTAATCCAAAATCACAGGCGATGGTGTTAAATGACAACAATACAGATTTAAATATCCAGATTGGTTTGTGTATCGGTCATGATATAATTTTTAATAACAATTCAAATGCACCTGTTACTGTTCTGGCGGTAAAGGACAGGGTGCTTGCACATAATCCACTGGGTGCAATTTATTCAGGTTATTATCTTAAAAACAGATTCCGTATAGATGAGTGAGGTTATCCAGATGAAATTGACAGTTGTATATGATAACAATTCAATAGATGGGTTCCTCGATGGTTGGGGGTTTTCTTGCCTGATAGAAACAGGATATACCAAAATTTTGTTTGATACAGGCTGGGATGGTCATGTGCTTCTTCATAATCTGGAAATGCTGGGAGTTTCACCAAAAGCCATCGAGAAGGTTGTATTATCCCACCAGCATTGGGACCATATCGGTGGGCTGACA
Organism: Methanohalobium sp.; assembly: GCF_046546175.1. Taxonomy (NCBI): domain Archaea; kingdom Methanobacteriati; phylum Methanobacteriota; class Methanomicrobia; order Methanosarcinales; family Methanosarcinaceae; genus Methanohalobium; species Methanohalobium sp. The sequence continues at coordinate 5,261 of NZ_JBKGYF010000096.1, forward strand.
AATATACTCAAATCCAACCCAAACCTTGTGGTCTATGTTCTGGATTCGTTTTCCAAATATCTTAAAAACGAAATCTCAGCACGTGCTAAATTGGTGGAAATATCACGACCTGGTGAGATATATCCTGGGATATACACAACCGGCGAAATCGGTGGAAAAATCAAAGAGCAATCTCTTGTAGTAGATTCATGTGCAGGTATATATGTGATAACAGGCTGTGCGCATCCCGGTATAAAAGACATCTTGAAAGCATCATCACAATTCGGTGAAGTTGTAGGAATTATTGGCGGACTTCACGGAAGCAGAGAATACGATTTACTCAAAAATTTAGCATTAATAGCTGCAGGGCACTGCACTTCAGATAAAAATAAAATTAGAAAATTGTACCCAGAGTCGTTTAAGGAAATAGGATCAGGTGTATGTATCCAGATTTGATAACACAACCTGGACCCTCACAATACAGGTGTTAATTACTCATCTTCAACCAGTCTTATAGCTTCCTGCGGACATGCCTCTATGCATTGTTCACATTCGATACAGTCTTCAGGTCGTGCAACGATTGCAACCTCTATATCCTTTTCTTCGTTATTCCCAACATCAAACAGGTCAACAGGGCATACTTCATAGCAGGCAAGAACACCTTCACATTTATCATAATCAATTACTGGATACATTTTTTAACCTCTATTGTTTGTAATATTCTATGGTTTTATTGAATTTTAACATCTACCGCTTTTTCATGTATTTCTTTGAAAGGAACTGTAACAATTAGTTTATCATTGGAAAATTTTGCAACAGCTTTATCAGGAATTACTGGACAGCATACAGCAAAACTACCGATATACTTGGTGTCGGTACCAGTTGCTCTTACTGCAAAACTATCTTCAGTTATCCTAAATTGGATGTTATCCTTTTTAACACCCGGTAGGTCGATTTCAATGTTTAAAGTCTCTCCTTTTTCATCTGCGCATGCAAATGTCC
>NZ_JBKGYF010000097.1:0-6092 GCF_046546175.1 Methanohalobium sp.
CACCTATATTCCTGATAGCTCTATCACTTGTTCGGTGTGTGACTGCAAGAATCAGGACTCCAACTGCTATCAATGCAATGGACGTTGTAACTGGTGAACTGAACAGTTCAGTTTGCAGGAAAGAGATTACGAAAGTGGGGCAACAGGGGTACGTGAAAGCCAACGGTTTCTACAGCCTGTCCGACAATTAATGTTAAAGCAGATATATTCTACAAAGGGTTTTACCAAGTAACATAAATTATTAGTCCTAATCATTCATCTTATATCTGGCGGCATCAGCCAGGTTTGGTCTTTGGTTGATTGAATGAACGCCATGTTAATAAATTAATTAACCTATAATTCATATTTATTTATCTAATAGATAAAAAGTAAATTGATAGTATTGGATTGTCGGACAGCCTGTTTAGCCAAGTGATAGTTCACTTGATGATTTTATCCAAAATTTAATGAAATTACCTGAAAACAGTGTTAGGTATCAACCTAACAAAACAACTATTTTTTTATAGTTCACTGCATGAATTGTATATTGGGATACATATGAAAGGTAATATTAAAAAATCAATACTAAGTGTTGCGTTAATAGCATTGCTGGCAATATCAATAACGATACAGGTTTACGGTGCTTCTGATGAAAAGGTTGAGGATTACATGATATATAATTCCCATCAGGGAGCAGTTGTAGAAAAACAAGTATCTATGGATTTAGAAGATGAGACACAGTGGGTATCCATCGATACTCCCAGTTCATTTGATACTGATAGGCTCAGTTTATCAGAATCAAATATCGAACTTGAGTCGTTAAACACAGAAAATGTTGAAGTTGAAGAAATCAAATTAAACACAGCCAATGGTTTTGAGGATAATCTTGGTGAAGAGATAACTGTTGTTTTCCCATCTGGTCAAAACATCACAGGGGAATTAGTCCGTACTGAGGGAATGAACATTGTAATGGATACAGATGAAGGAATATCCTATATAAACAGAGAAAATATCAACCGCATGATTAAAGAAAATGAGAGTGCTCCTAGTGTCGAAGCAAAAATAAGAGCTCAGACAGAAGGTACTTACGATTTTAAACTTAGATACAGGATTGAAGGAGTGACTTGGAATCCTTCATATGAACTCACGTTGGATGATAGAGTTCAATCTGAAAGCGATTTCGAAGGAGATATTGTAATACAAAACCCAAGTGGTAAAATATTGGATGGACAAATAAACCTGATATCTGGTGATGTTAGAAGTGGTAGAGTTATTTTACCTGAATATGAGGACTCTATGAGTTCGGGTGCTGATGCAATCAAGTCCTCCATATTCGATGAAACCCAGAAAGTAGGAAGAGTGAATCTTTATAACTTGGGATTGCAAACCATTGATTCCTACAGTCAAAAATCTATCAGTTATATGAGCGGTACGGTTGATACAGATGTTAGCTACGTCTACAAGGGTTCGGCTCATAGTGACCATACCAGAAACGTATCTAAACAGCTAACGTTTGAAAACAATATGAAGGACCTTCCAGAGGGTAGAATAGGTATATACCGCGATTATAATGGTTCGAAAATCATGGTGGGCAGTGATTCCGTAGAAAGAACTGCAGAAGGTGACGATGTAGAAATAAATCTCGGAAAATCATATGATATTGAAGGTAATACAAAGGTTTTAGATGAACAGGTGAACCAGAATAATGTTACAAGGGATATTAACATCACCATTACAAACCATGCAGATGAGACAAAAGAAGTTACTGTGGAACATCAATGGATTAATGGAGAGGTAATTAATACTAATGTTGAACCTACCGAAACACTTGTTGACAAAGTTATATGGGATATAGAAGTTGATGCCAACAGTGAGAAGCAGATCAATTTCAAATCCATTGAACAGAAATTTGATTCCAGGGTTAAAGGGAGAGAGACCAGCAGTACTGATGTAGTAAGTGGCTCTGAATCTGCAAGCGGTAGTGTATCAGTGGAGAGATAAGCAGGTTATTAGAACCTGTTTTCGATTTTTTATTAAATATTTATAATAAACATACACTAAAGCATAAATTTATGAATTTGTACAAAATATAAATAATAGTCAGGAGAAGTTATAATGACCAACTATACTGTAAATGAATTTATTGAACAGACAAAACAATCCGACCATTCAGAAGAAAAATTCGGATTAGAACGTGGTAGAATCCTAATTGCAAACCTTGAAAATGATAAAGTATGGGCTAAAACCGGCTCCATGATTGCATACCATGGTGATATTAAGTTTGAAAGAGAGGGTATTACTGAACATGGAATCAGTAAACTTTTGAAAAGTAAACTTACAGGTGAAGAAATGGAACTCATGAAAGCCCAGGGTACTGGTCAAGCATACTTTGCAGAGGATGGTAAAAAAATATCTATCATTGATTTAAAAGGTGAATCAATTACTGTCAATTCAAATGACCTTTTGGCTTTTGAAGATGGTCTTGACTGGGATGTACATTCCATGAAAAGTATCGCTGGAGCAGTTTCAGGCGGACTTTTCAATGTTAAGGTTGAAGGTGAAGGAATGGTTGCAATAACTACTCATTATGATCCGCTAACATTTAAAGTTAGTAAAGATAAACCAATATATACCGATCCAGATACAACTGTTGCATGGTCAGAAAATCTTAATCCTAGCATAAATACCGATGTATCATTCAAAACATTCATTGGTCGTGAAAGCGGTGAATCCATTCAGATGAAATTTGAAGGCGATGGGTTTGTGGTAGTTCAACCATATGAGGAAATATACTACAATAGTGTTGGTAATCAGTAATTAAACACTATCTCTTCCTTTTTTGAGGTCAAAATATATGCTTCAGCAAGAAGCAATAAGGTAATACTAATTATTGTTGTAGCAATAATCACAGGATATTGGGTTCCAAAGCCTTCAGATGATACGTGCTTCAGCAAAATTCCTGCATATGCCCAAATAATAACAAGCCCGTAAGCTACATCTCTGTTTTTAATCATTGTCACGGTTGTAATTGTAAGCCCTACAGCAAGTATCACAACTGTCCAAATAACCTCCGATAAACCGAACCAATCCCATCCGATGCTTACTAGAAGTACATTTGCGTTCGCAATGGTTGCTATAGTAATCCATCCAAAATATACACTGAATGGAAGCCTGATGAAGAGATAATCTTTTGTAGAGAACCTTTTATTAGTTGTCAATCTATTTATCAGTATCAAGCAAATTAGTATTACAACGATTAATAGCATGGTTAATGGAATTTTGTAATAATGCCATGAGAAAACCCAAGTTGCGTTGGCTATAGATGATACCGAGAATAATATTCCAATCTTATTGAATAGTTCAGTTTTGGATTTTTTTGTGTTATTCCGAAAAAGTCCAACATGGTAAAGTGTATATCCTGCTAGCAATAGGTATATGAGCCCCCATATTGAAAAGGTCAGACCTGCCGGTGCAAAGAGGTTAGGAAAGGAATCTGAAACTTGCCCAGTGGTTACTTCATTGATTGGCAGAATATTGGCCAGCACATTTACAATTAACATTGTCATAAAGGTCAATACCACGATAACCTTGACCAATGCGGTCGTTTTTCCATATAGTACCCCCATCATAATATATACAAACTCTGCAATCAAAAGTAATAAAAGTTTTCTTAGTTCAGATATATCTAAAATATTTTCTCTTATTTACGTCATTACTATTCAATTAAACCAATTTTTTAGTGTTTCATGTAACGATGAAAACATCAAAGGCAATAATATATTCTATTAAGGATTTAACCCATATTACTGACTAAAAACTGCAACATACTAAATATTGCTTAATGTTTTTGATATAAACAATAATTTATCAAAATGACTAAATACTGATTTACTCATAAATGGTACTGATTTTTGATATTCAGGGGGCTTCAAAATATCCGATAATTTATTAAATTCACTCTATATGGCGATGAATGAAGGGGTTTGTATTTATGAAATCGTCTATAATAAAAAAGGATATCCTGTCGATTACTTAATAATAGATTGTAATCCTGCTTATGAATCGATCATAGGTCTAAAAAAAGATGAAATAACAGGGAAAAAGGCTTCAGAAATTTATGGTACAGGTGAACCTCCTTACTTATCCACATATGCAAAAGTGGCTGAAACCGGTGAACAAATATATTTTGAAACTTATTTTCCACCACTTGGTAAATATTTCAAAATATCTGCTATATCACCCGAAAAAGGAAAATTTGTAACTATCTTTAACGATAACACAGACTATAAAAACTTAAAAGATGAGTTCCAACGAACAATAAATGAATTCAATTATCTTTTTAACAACATGGAAGACGCTCTTTTTGTAGGTGATTTGGAAGGTAACATCCTTGATGTTAATGAAACTGCTGTTAAAAGGTTGGGTTATACCAAGCAAGAAATACTTTCAATGCATGTTAAGGATATAGATGGACTTTACAATGAAAACGGAGTTAAAGCTAAGCTTCTAAATCTCCCTGAAAATGGGAAACAAAGGTTTGAATCGGTCCATGTAACAAATAATGGTAATAAAATCCCGGTAGAAATCAATTCAACCTTGATTAGATATAGAGGAAAAACAGCTGTTCTTAGTGTGGCCCGTGACATAACTGAGAGAAAAAACGCAGAAATATTGATTCAAAGAAAAATGCAGGAACAAAGGGCACTGTTGTCATCCATACCTGCCTATGTATATTTAAAAGACAACGAATTGAATTATCTTACAGCAAATGATGCTTTTTGCAAAGGAATAGGTTTGTCAGTTGAAAATATAAAAGGCAAGAATGATTTTGATTTGTTCCCAGAAAACGAAGCAGAAAAATTCCGTTCAGATGACGCATCAGTTATTGAATCCGGGAAACCGGTTTATAATTTTGAAGAAGCATACACTACATCCAAAGGTGAAAAAAAGTGGGCTCTTACATCCAAAGTACCTTATTTTGACGTAGAAGGAAACGTCATAGGTATAGTTGGTAGCTCACTGGACATTACTGAAAGGAAACGAATCTACGAGAAATTGGAAAAATCTGAATATGAAAAAAGGGTTATCCTTGATTCTACCTCGGAAATAGTTGTGTATCATGATCTTGAAGGCAAGATTTTATGGTGTAATAAAGCAGCGACTAAATTAACAGGTCTAAATGGTAGTGATTTGATAGGCCAGTATTGTTATAATCTGCTGTACAATAGATCAGAAATATGTGACAATTGCCCTATAAATGAGATTGTAAAAACCGGAAAACATTATCAAGAAACTGTAAACTTTACAAACAGGATATTGAATGTTAAAAAGGACCCAGTTCGAAATACCAGTGGAGATATAATTGGTATTATAAGTGTTGCCAATGATATCACAGAGAAAGTTAAAACTGAAGAAAAACTACAGGAATATGCAGAAGAATTGGAAAAAATAAACAGAGAGCTTGAACATCGTGCTCGGGAACAGACAAGGGATATCATAAATGCTGAAAGGACAAGAGAACTTGAACTCCATCACAGAATAAAAAATAATCTTCAGGTTATATCAAGTTTGCTCAACCTTCAATCAGAAAAATTCACAGATGAAGAAGTCAAAGATGCGTTCATAGATACACAAAATCGTGTAGTATCAATGTCTCTTGTCCATAACAAATTATACCAAACCAGTGGACTAGAAAATGTGAACTCAAAAGATTATGTAGAGGATATTGTTAACCATTTGGCAGGCCTATATGGTAGTTCTAACATTACTATAAACATTGATGTTCAGGACATATATCTTGGAATCGATGCCCTCATCCCATTTGGAATGCTCATCAATGAGCTACTGTCTAATTCTTTGAAACATGCGTACTTTGGTGATGAACAAGGTGAAGTATATGTTGGACTTTATCAGAATGAAGAAGGAATTTGTAAATTAATTGTAGCTGATGATGGTAAGGGCTTTTCAAAGGATATCGATATAGAAGAACCAGATACACTTGGTCTACAGTTAGTAAATAGCCTTGTCGACCAGATTAATGGTGAACTTGAAGTAGACACTATAAATGGTACTAAATTTGTCATCGAGTTTAATTGTTAATTTTATACTTTTAA
>NZ_JBKGYF010000098.1:0-6084 GCF_046546175.1 Methanohalobium sp.
TACCGCTGAGCTAAAGAACTTGTCCAACAATTCGATAATATTAATTTATTTTATCCAATATTTAAATAAATATAAGATGAATAGTAATATATTTACCAATGACATTTATCCAATAATCCAAAAACCAGACGCAAATACTACCAAATGATATAAGATAAATGATTAGGACTGATAATTTATGTTACTTGGTAAACCCCTTTGTAGAATATATCTGCTTTAACATTAATTGTCGGACAGGCTGTTTAAACCAAGTTTAAAGATATCTTTAAATCAAATATTTAAAGAGAACAGTTAAAACTGTTGGCTTCCTGCTCTATTTCTCGTGACGATGTTCCAATAATTGCAGGGATGATAGGACCTGCTGGAGTGGTTTATTCATTTGTGGGTGTAAAGAACTTTCTCACATGGTCCATTACAAATTCTGATGATATGAAAAAATTGTTTGAAATCGGAACTGAGGTATGTAGAGAATATGCTAATGCTCTCTTTGAACACGGTGTCGATGCTGTGTGTCTCCCGGATTCGGTAGTAAGCCCTGAGTTGTACCCTCCACAACTCTTTGAATCGATGGTAGTTCCTGAATACAGAAAACTCTGTGATAAACCAAAGGGAATGATGATTTTGCATATGTGTGGTGATGCAACAGATATTCTTGAACCTATAGCAACCGCAGGTTTTGAAGGAATAAGTATTGAAGAAAAGGTAGATGTCAAATATGCAAAAAAAAATCATAGGAAACAGGTCATGATTGATAGGAAATATATCACCTGTAGAAATGCTGTTTGCAAAATCCCCGGAATATATTACAATCAAAGCAAAACAGTGCATAGAAGAAGGTGTGGATATTCTTGCACCGGGATTTGGTATTGCACCACGTACACCACTTATAAATATGAAAGTATTCGTAGCTGCAAGAGATGAATATTATGCAGAAAAAGGGCTAATTTAATTGATTTTATTAAAATTGAAGGAAGAAGACTTGGACATATAATTAACACTTTTGATTTTATCAAAGGTATTGATTTTGTCCTGAGCTGAAGTTATATTATACCTTAAGATATAATACATCATATTTGCTAAATCCTCTATTTTAATATTAAATATGCTATTGACAATAGTAACCTTGTTGATTAATTACTTCAAGTTATTATATATACAAATTCTCAGATACTTATAATTAGGCAATAAATCCAAATTTAAAGATTTGTTTCATTGACTCAAATCGAATCAATAGGAATCGGGACCGGACATGGAAGTCTATTTGTTTTTATGGAAATCAAAGATTGATTGGGACGTAGAATACGTAACAAACACACAACCTTTTGGCTACAATAGAGATGATATAACCTTGGGGATCATAAATTACCTGGATATAATACATCCAGAAGACAAAAACAAGGTCATAAAAAATTTCAACAGTTACCACAGGATTGGTCATGACAACATCATCCTCCAGTATAGAGTGATAACAAACTCTGGAGATGTACGGTGGGTCAACGAAAAAATTGTGATTCATGATGATGCAGAATCACCACAACAATACCTGAGTATAATTGTAGATGTTACGGACCAGAAAAGGATTGAAAAAGAACACCAGCGTGCTCTCGCGATAAAAGACGAACTCGAATCAATCATTAACAAAAGTCCTGTGGTTGTATTTCAGTGGAAACCAGAAGGTAAACTGGAAGAGACATGGCCAGTAGAATTCGTATCGGATAACATTGCCCGTTTTGGTTATAAAGCAGATGAATTCTATACCGGTAAACTTCAATATGGTGACATAATCCATCATGACGACCTTGAACGTGTCCAGTACGAATTAAGTGAGCGCAGGGATAAAGGTCATGATAATTTTTCACAGGAATACAGGATTATCACCAAATCCGGTGAAATATGTTGGGTGGATGAGCGAACATTTATCCAGAGAGATGAATATGGAAACACTATATCATATCAAGGTATAATCGTAGATATTACCGAAAGGAAACAAACTGAGAACCTTCTGCATACAGAACACGACATTGCATTTGCTCTAAATGATTCTGGTAACCCTGAAGATATTTTGAACCAGGTGCTAGAGCTGACACTCAACATAGGTACTATCGATTGCGGATGTATCCACTTCACAGACGTGTATAATAACCTGAACCTGGTTACACATACGGGTCTATCTACTAATTTTGTAAATGATATCTCATACATGGACTCCAATTCAATACTTAACAGGATTATAATGATCGGTCAACCGGTTTATAAGGATTATTCTGAAATACCTCTCAAATCGGATACATCTAAAAATGGTAACCGAAATGAAAAACTGCGTGCAGTGGCACTGATACCAATCATCAATAATGGAGAAGTTCTGGGATCTTTAAACCTGGCTTCTCATGTGTACGACCAGATTCCTGCTGATATTCGCACAGCAATCGAAATTATTGCCGCACAGCTAGGTGGATTTATCTCACGGATTAAGACTGAGATGAATCTCTATGAATACCAATCATTGAGCTCTTCAAGTGTACCTATTAACTTGGAGGTTCATGGTAACAAGAATTGAAACAATGTTACTAAGAGGCTAAAAATCGATGGATATAAAATTTGATTCTTTGGTAAGGATTAATGAAAGTGATAGTATGTTTGAAAAATTAAAAAATTTCCATAATATATTCGTATCCAGTACCTGCGAACCTAAATGCAGGCAGGTGATTGTTTACTGTACAAAATCAAATCTGTCTCATGAGGACTATACCGATAAGATCAATTTTGTATCTAAAGCTTCTATTAATAAAGCAAACGAAATGGATTATGATATCTGGTACCATTATTGTTACAAGGATACAGTGTTGTTAATGTGCAAAGATTTCTTAGAAATGGACGAGCTTTATGAAAAAGCAGTTTATAGTGTAGGTATACCTTCAAGTTTTATCTGTAATGGAGATAATAACATGATGTTATTGGCTATTGGTCCAGCAAACGTACATATAATAGATGAATTGATTAAGAATTTTGATTATTTTTGATTGCTATAAATCCTGATATTATTTGATTTTTGAATTTTTAGGACAATAACTAACTTTTTGATAGAACAACCAGTAACATATTCAAGAAGTTACAATTGTAAATGAATAAATATATATTTTACCTGTTTTATATAAATGTACTTAGTGCTAAATTGTTATGGATTCTCTTGAAGATAATTTCAAAAAATATGTTTTAATATTTATATTTGCAGTTTTAATTATATCTTCAGTTGCATTCTACATCCCTATTGAACAAACAATTGTTAATGATAGAAAAGCAGAAATTGAGCATGAGATCCAATTAAATTTCAAGGATATAAAATCAGGAATAGAATCTCATGAAGAAAATATCAAAGCACTATCAAGTAGAACTATGATTAAGGAAAAATTGTATGCCTATCTTCAAGGTAACCTTTCTTTAGAAGAACTAGAAAATTATACTCACACTAAATACAACGATGGTTCAGAAGTTTATAAAAACCTACTGGCGTCTAAAAGAGTATCTAGAGATAACAAAGTAATTGCTTTTTATGGTAACCAGACACATTTGATGAATAAAACAGACATTACCAAAGAATTTGATGTCATAAATGAAGATAATCAAACTTTACTCTACATAAAAAAACCAATACATTACGATAGTATCTATCTGGGGTATGATACCGGACTTTTTAATGCCACATCTCTTTTTGATAGTTGTGAAAATAGCCGCAAATCTGGCTGTATTAATTACAGCATAACAGAAACTGAAAAATTGGACAGATATGAAGACCTAGAGGATAAAAATATTTACACTTCTGAACTAAAAAGTGGACGCTATTACCTTGTGGCAACTTATGATGAAGACCTGTTAGATAAAAATCTAGGACATATTAATTTTTACATGGCGTCCTTTGTATTGGTACTGCTTGGCACGTTGTTACCATTATCTTATTTTACAATTTATAAACAAGCTAATAATATTATCAAATCTTATGAAATAACAGCAAATGAACTGGAAAAATCCAATAAATTCAAAGATACATTTACCGATATTATAAGGCACGACCTGTTAAACCCAGCAGGTGTTATTAGTGGTTACCTAAAAATCCTTCTAAATAAAGAACAGGATGAAAACAAGCGCTACTTGCTGAAAAAGGTCCAATCCAGCAACATTAAAATTATAGAATTACTCGAAAATTCTTCAGAGTTTGCAAAACTGGAAAATATTGAAAATTTGGAGTTTGAGGATAAAGATATTGTTAAGATCATCAAAAAAGGAGTCTATGATTTCCAGTTCCAGTTAAGTAATAAAAACCTTGAAACCAGGATTTTAATAAACAAAGAACATCTATGCAAAATAAACCCGATAATTGAACAGGCATTTGCGAACTTGTTGTCCAATGCTATAAAATACAGCCCTGAAGACAGTTTCATTAAGGTCTATATTAAAGATAACGGAAATTACTGGAAAATCAATGTAGCTGACTTTGGTGATGGTGTGCCTGATGAGGACAAATCCTATCTTTTTGATAGGTTTACAAGGAAAGATAAAAAAGGTATCAAGGGTTCAGGTTTTGGACTGGCCATCGCAAAAATGATTGTAGAGTTGCATGGCGGGGATATAGGAGTTGAAAATAATCCTGAAGGAAAAGGTTCTGTCTTCTGGTTTACGCTTGAAAAAGGCGATGGAAATATCCCATCGAATTAATAAAAATCATTATTTCTGGTGGTACAAAAACCCAGGATGTTCCCTATCATACAGGTGAATCGGTTTTTTGAGGTATATATTATCCTTTAGACTGGATACATCGTATTTGTGGACCAGGTCATCATAGAATGTGACCCTGTTGTATTGTTCTGCCAACTGGTTTAACACACCTGTTTTCCAGTTGACCATTTGAGCCATGAACTTTTTTAGATTTTCGTTTGTACTGAGCGCCTCGAATATTTCGTCCCATGTTAGACAGAAGTTCCTGCATTCTACATCACAGTCAAACATGCCCTCAATTTTAGGTTTCAGGTCGGGGTGTCTGGTGGTCAGGATCATGGTAGGATATCTGGATTTAGTCTCATCAAAAAGCTGGATCATAGAGGGTACCGGTTCCAGATGGTCGATTTTCATAAAATAATATTTCCTGTCAGCTTCTTTATCCGGTGTTGCCAGGGTGTCGTCCAGGTCAAAGACATAAATCTGATGTATATTATCACCTCAGAATAGTTTTATAATTCAATTAGTATATCTATTTTTAGAAAGGTTAATTTAAGATTGTTAATGATGTTGGTTGGCATTAGATATTTATAACCCGGGTCTAGTATCATGTTAATAGAAATTCTTAATACTAAAACAACCGGTGATTTAAATGGGCGATGAAGACCTGCAAAAGAGGAAAAAAGATTGGCTTGAGAAGGTTAAAGCAGAAGGAAAGATGAAAAATCCGACGGAAGACCATAGGTTGGGTCTGAAAGCCCTGCAAAACACAACCCGCAGGAGTATACTAAAATCGATTCCTGAAGATGGTCTGGTTTATGAAGATATAAAATCAAAATTTAACCTGGATAACATGCAGGCAAAGATGCACCTTAACTTCCTTGAAGAAGCCCTGTATATTGAAAAGGTAGAAAACGAGGACAACTGTAAATACTATCTCACACCAAGAGGAGAAGCGTATCTGGAAAACGCTGACTATTCGTGAATTGGTATCAAGTTATACAGGTGGTAACCATGGATGCAATACAGGAGATACTGAACAAACAAGGGATCGATCTGAATTATATCAAAAACAATATAATGGATGATGGTGCAGTATCATCCAGGACAAAAAAACTGCTTGCTATTGCAAGTGCAGTAGCAACGGGTTGTGACCAGTGTGTGGAAAAGCATAAAAAAGAAGCAAAAGATGCAGGTCTAAATGATGATGAGATTTCAGAAGCAATACTTGTAGCTGCACTGATACGTTTTGGTTCAGGTGTCAAGTACCTCAACAATGATTGATTCTTTTTATAAGCAAAGCGTAAAACCCCGATGTTTTTAGCATCGGGGATGTAAGCGTCAATTCACCCCTGATTCCGTATGTACTCTGTT
>NZ_JBKGYF010000099.1:0-5796 GCF_046546175.1 Methanohalobium sp.
TTCTATTGATGAAGTACAGAAATAATGAATTAACTATGATTAATTAACAATGCCATATGGCTTTTTTGCTCAATATATTTATTAATTATATCTAATATATAAATAACAGAATGTTATGGGGTAATATTTAACTAATTCTTTATTTCTGTTATTATATAGAAAATTAAGAGTTGATAATCATAGTACGTTACTATCGAAAACATCAAAATATGAATCTGGAAAATGATACTGATTTTATGGGTAATATAGCAGAGAAAATTGTTATAAAACCGGTAGGTTACCCTCTATCCGGTATATTTGAAGATTATCCAGAAATTGAAAATCCTGAAGTTTTTGAATGCTATGCACGTGAACAATGGGAAGAACATCTTGCACGCAAAGGAGAATATCTGTTCGACCGCCGGATGTATCCTGATTTTGCATACAAAATAGTCGATGTCGACCCACCAGAATCGATAATTGGTCCCTATACTACTATTATTGTAACCGAGGATAACAATAACAATGTGGAAACTTCGGAACTCAGTACTGATGTGAGTTTTGATGATGTAATCGGTCAGAAAAATGCACGTAATAAATGCCGACTTATTGAGAAGTTTCTGGAAAATCCTGATAAATTCGGAAAATGGGCGCCAAGGAATGTGCTGTTCTATGGACCATCAGGTACCGGGAAAACCATGCTTGCAAAGGCTCTTGCAAATAAAACAAGTGTACCCATAATCACTGTAAAAGCAACCGAACTTATAGGTGAATATGTGGGAGAAGGGGCAAAACAGATACACCATGTATATGACCGTGCAGAGAGTATGGCACCATGTATAATTTTCATTGATGAATTGGATGCGATTGCTCTTGATAGAAGGTACCAGGAATTGAGAGGGGATGTTGCTGAAATTGTAAACGCTCTGCTTACTGAAATGGACGGAATTACCGAACGAAAAGGCGTTTGTACAATTGGTGCCACTAACCGGAAGGATACACTAGACTCGGCTGTAAGCAACAGGTTTGAAGAAGAAATCGAATTTGTGCTTCCTGATGAGAAGGAGCGCTTAAAAATTATAGAATCAAACATCAGGACTTTCCCCCTGCCTGTTAAAGATGTGGACATGCCCAAAATTGCAAGACTTACCCAGGGTTTCTCAGGCAGAGATCTTGTGGAGAAAGTGCTCAAAGTATCACTTCATCAGACAATTATTGATGATAAAGAAGAAGTCAATGGGAAATATCTGGAAGATACAGTGTACAGATTACAAAAGAAAAATAACGACTCTAAAACAGAAAACCGTATGTATATCTAATATTATTTTTATCTTATTAAACTAAAAACCAAGGTGTTTGTATGAGTGAACCTGGACCTAAATATTTAAAATGCAGGGTTGTAAATGTAATTGATAATCCGCTTGGATACAAGGGGATAGTAGTAGAAGACACAGATACAGAGGGTCGTATATATTTTGGGAGAACAAAACCTGATGAATGTACCCTTAATCAGGGAGACGTAGCTTATGTATATGTGAAACCAGTTAACATGACCTTTGAAGAGGATGAAAGGACAATGGAAGTCACTCTGTATGATGAAAACAACAATAAACTTGACTGGACTATAATTTAAATACGCTTTGGCGTCCTATTTTAATTTTATTTCACCTTATTTTTGTAAGGAACATTTATTTCCATCAGGTCGTCTGCAATGATTACATTGTTGAATATTTTTTGAGCATTATTTAAAAGCGGGCTAACATCTTCAGTGTATCTTGAACTGATATGAGTAAGTACCAGTTTGATTACTCCGGATTTTTTTGCTAAATTTGCAGCTTCACTTGCAGTAGAATGCATGGATTCAATAGCCCAATCATACTGCTTATTGTCCAGTGAACCATCGTGAATTAATACATCTGCACCTTTGCTCGCATTGAGGACATCATCACAGGGTCTGGTATCACCGCTGTAAACAATGGTTCTTCCAGGGCGTGGGTCGCCCATTACTTCTTCAGGTAATACTGTCCTGCCGTCCACTTCTATAGGGTTTCCCTGCTGTAGTCTTGAAAACAGCGGACCAGGCGGAACACCAAATGATACTGCTTTCTGTCTGTTAAATTTACCCGGGCGTTTGTTCTCAACAAATGCGTATCCAATACTGTCGACGCCATGTTCGGTTTTCAATGATTTAACAGAATATCCGTTTTTTTCCACAATATCTCCGGGTTCCAATTGTACTGTTTCTATGTCAAACCCTAATCGACAGTAACCAAGAGTTGCCAGAATTCGGATAAATTCGTCCACCCATTCTGGTCCGTAGATGTAGAGTGGTTCTGTACGTCCCTGAAAAGACATTGTTTGTAAAAGTCCAGGGATTCCAAGTACATGGTCGGCATGGAAATGGGTTATAAAAATTGAGGATAGTGACATCATTCCGGTTCTTGCACGCATCATCTGCTGTTGCGTGCCTTCACCGCAATCAAACATTACAAGCTCACTGTCTTTTTTTATTAAGATTGATGATGGATTACGATATGGTGTTGGTAAGGATCCAGCGGTTCCAAGAAACGTTATTTTTAACATTGACATGGCTGGTCAATAAAAGCTGGTCTGATATTTATCTATTGTTGCATGGAACTATTCAGTTAACCCGGTAGCTTCCAAGTTTTTCAGAACGGGTTTAAATTAAAATAAAATTTCGCCCAAGACCAAATATTTTGAGGTGATTTGTAAATTAATGGTTACAACCTTTACATGGAGATATTTCTGGTGATATTATTTGCTTTTTTTAATAGCATCATCAAGGAGTACAGATATATCCTTTACCTGTATGTTCACATCCATATTTTCTGATACACCACTTATATGGTATATACAGAATGGACAATATGCAAGCATCAGATCTGATGTTTCCTTGGATTTATTCACAGACAGCATAGCTATATCGGCAGATGTCTGCGGATAGTTCGGTTTTAGTCCTGCAGGAGCACCGCAGCACACAATTTCATCATCAAAAATCTCCGTGGTTTCAACACCTATCTGCTTGAATATTTTTCTTGGAGTATCTTTCATTTGTCTCAGGTGACATGCATCTTTAAGAGGTGCAGAGATATTTAATTTGTTTTCCGGAACAATTTTTCCCTCATCGAGGAGCTCTTCAAACACAGTTACAGCAGGGACTACATCAAATTCTGGTTCTCTGTAAAAATCCGGGTAACTGTTATTGATTGTTCTGTAACAGCCCGGACAGGAGACTATAAGTTTTTTGATACCCAGGGATTCTATGTAATCGATGTATTCCTTGGCATGTTTTTTTATCTGTTCAAAATGACCGTTATCCACAAGAAACAGTCCGCAACATTTCTCTTTATCCATCAGCATGGGTTCGATACCAGCGGCATTCAATACCCTGATAGTAGCTCTGGCTATCTCTGGTCTGGCGTGTGCTATCCAGCATCCCACCATATATCCAATCTCTGAATGTTCTGCTATTTGTAAATCATCACTTACCCAGTCAAATCTTTTTGAATCATCCTTTCCACCAGGGTTGTTGTGCTGGAGTATACTCTGGACGATATACGTTGTCTTATCGGGTTCTCTTCCCTGTTCAGCAAGCAGACTTCTTTCATACTGAATTATTTCTTTAATTGGTATGTCAACCGGGCAAACCTCATTACATGCTCCACACCTTGATGAAAGATAGATATCATCAAATTCCTTTTCACTTAGTTCTTCTCCTGATTCTATTTTTGACAGGAGCTCTATCTTACTCTGAGGGGTATATTCGTTACCTATTACCTTTGTAACTGGGCATACATCCCAGCATTTTTTACAGTCGATACAGGATTCGACTGCATGTTTGTAATTTTCCATCTTGTCACCTGGTTCATTTTACTTTATGTTTAATTGATTTATCGATTTTGAATTTATATATATATTAATCCCAATAACCCAGCAAAAGAATTTATATCCTATCAACGGTGTTTGTACTGTCAATGGAGCTTATTTTTTTACTGAATATTATTCATTTGACAACGTAGAAAAATATTATCATTGATTTTTATCTGAAGAAGATAATATGAAAGTAGGATTAATCAGATGCCAGCAAACAGAAGATATGTGTCCGGCAACAACTGATTTTAAAGTAATGAAAGAGAAAAAACTCGCGTTTGAAGGAGTAGAAGATGAAATAGAAATCGTCGGTGTTGTTTCATGTGGAGGCTGTCCCGGGAAAAAAGCAGTTACAAGAGCTGTTGAGATGGTTAGACGTGGGGCAGATACAATCGTCCTTGCCTCTTGCCTCACAAAAGGAACACCTATAGGTGTTCCCTGTCCACATGCTGATCAGATGCAAAGTTCAATCGAAAGAAAGGTAGGAGATTCTATACAATTAATTGGTTATACCCATTAATTGTTTTTTATTTTTATATCTCAAGTCTTTCAGTATTATGGACGTTCAAGGACAATCCCATAATGGTATGGTTTAAGGTCATGCATAACAGGATTACTAAATCCTGATTGATGATCTAGTCCATTCAATACATTTTTCAGGAGTAGGTCGGATTTCTAGTGGCGGCCATCTAGGAGTATCAGAGTCATAATTTCAGTGGATAACTACTAGTCTCCCATTATGTTTCAGGACTCTATGGGTTTCTTTAAGTAATATTTCTGGTTCGTCCCCATGTAATATATTGGCCATGATGACATAGTCTAAACATTCGTTTTTAAGACCATTCCCTTCTGATATAAAATCGCGGTGCACTGTTTTAACATTATTTAATTTTTCACAGTAGCCTTTTGTTTTGTGGATTCTATCAATTCTGGTTCTATATCTATAGCAAATACATTTCCTTTTGCTATATTTGTAGCTGGGATTGTGAAGGTACCATGTCCACAACCAAAATCTGCTACATTTGAAACACTATCGTCCAGACCTAATGTTTTCAAAGCCTTATATGGTTCAAAAAATTCATTCCATTTAACTTCACCAGGCATACCGATTTCTCTGATTTTCATTTTCTCACTTAGAACGTATCAATCTTAGGATTTTCAGATTAAATTTCTTTAAATGTTTTCGCGATGGACTCACCCCTTACATGGATAGAAAATTCAGAAAAGTATCCAAAAGGTGTGGTATAAACCTCAATTTCTTTGTCTTTTAATTTACTTTCAATATCATGAATGATTTGTTCTGCAAATTCTGGGGTTGAAACACTTGATGAAAGATGCGCAAACGAATGCAGGACAATTTTTTCTTTACCCACTTTGTTAAGATACCATTTGATATTTTTGAGAGCTTTTTTCAGGACTTTGGATGTTTTCTTTTCATCCTCAGATTCTGCATGAATGAAAACAACAGTTGTATCCTTTATTTCGTCTTGTTTTTCTACATCTTCTACATTTTCAAGAGTCTTGCTGTATGTATCATACCAGAAATATTCTGTATCGAATAGTAGCATTTTCATGATATAACCGCTCTATAATTTGTATGGACATGATATTTTATTTATCAGGTTCCTGCATATATTATCTTTTCTGACTCTGTTGGAACCTATTAATATCAGCGTTATTGGGCCCTACATATTTCTAAATTTTCATGGAAAATAATTAGTTAAACGAGACTATCAATAAACATAGAAGATGAAAGGTTCGATGACGATTATTCATATAGAAAGGAATGTGAAAGAATCCACAAAAACATAAAATGGACAGTTAAATTTGATATCAGAGGATTGAACAATTCAAGTAAGAAATTGTATTCAATCATGAATTTCGTAGCGTATCAATTACTCGTGATGACAAATTTGCAAAATGGTG
>NZ_JBKGYF010000100.1:0-5717 GCF_046546175.1 Methanohalobium sp.
CCAGTGTGTTAATCACATCGTTAAACACTGTCTGGAAAATCAAATCGGCAATATCGTGATTGGAGAGATGAAAGAGATAAAACAAGAACAGAACATCGGAAAGCAGAATAACCAGAACTTCCAGACGATACCGTTTGCTAGGTTCAAACAGAAATTAGCTTCTAAATGCAAATACCATGGTATCGAGTATCATGAAGTCGATGAAGCTTACACCAGCAAGGTTGATGCACTGGCGTTAGAACCGATAAAGAAGCATAAAAAATATCTCGGTAAAAGACTGAAAAGAGGCATCTTCCAGTCGTCTACTGGCAGGCTGATCAATGCCGATATCAACGGTGCATTGAACATCTTAAGAAAGGTACTTGGTGATTCCCTCACAGGGATAATCGATAGTGGGGAAGTGAACTCCCCGGGAAGAACTTTGTAAATTGAAAATTTACAAATATCTTTAAATCTTTGATTTAAAGAGTAAGGCTTTCAAGGTAAACTTCTTCCGAAGCCGCTGAGTCTTTAGCTCAGCGGTAGTTCACCAGAATAGTATAAATTATTTCTGATCCCTGTTCACCCGATAAGTTAATCAATCTTATATTCATGAATATTTACCAAAATGATAGTTTCCGAAATAAACCTGACAAAATTTATATAACTAATTATTCCTTTTATTCTAGGTACAACAAGGAGGATAACATGACAACAGCATATGATGTCCCTGCAAATGATTTAATAAACAAAGTGGCAGAAAAATTAAAAGAAAATGAACATATCAACCCACCGGAATGGGCTAACTATGCCAAGACCGGAGTTTATAATGAACTTCCACCGGCTGAAAATGATTGGTGGTATACTCGCTGTGCAGCAGTATTGAGATCAATTTATGTAAACGGTCCTGTAGGTGTTGAGAGGCTGCGTTCTGTATATGGAGGTAAACTAACCAGAGGTGTAACACCTGCACACAAAGTAAAAGGCAGCGGTTCTATTTTAAGAAAAGCTTTGCAGCAGCTTGAAAATGCAGGATTTGTACGTACACAAAAAACTGGTAGATTAATAGCACCAGATGGCCAGGCGTTCCTGGATAATGTTTCACATGAAGTAAAAAACGAACTGCTTGAAACCCGTCCAGAAATAGCACAATATTAAACCTGCCCGGTAAAAATAAATATACTAAACTTATAGTTTGATATACATATTTCAAAATGGTTGAATTCAGATTAACCATTTAAAATATGGATGTGATGATTAATGTCTGACGAACTTGAAGAAATACGTAGAAAAAAGCGTGAGCATCTCCAGCAACAACAGCAAGATGCTCATCAATCTGATATTGACCAGTATGCCTACCAGCAAGAACAAGCTGAAAGGATGGAAGAAGAAAAAAAGAGAATTCTTCGCCAGATCTTAACACCTGAAGCACGGGAGCGCTTGACCAGACTTAAAATGTCTAGGAACGAGTTGGGCGAACAACTGGAATCTCAATTAATATCACTTGCAAAAAGCGGCCGTATCCAGTCTGTAATAGATGATGATAAGTTAAAGCAGCTCCTTTCTCAGATCCAGCCGAAGAAGCATGATACCAATATAAGACGAATTTAAATTAATAAAAGTCTATATTCATGAAAGCGTCTGTACTATATAGCGGAGGTAAAGACAGTTCATTATCAGCTATCTTGCTGGAGCCATTTTTCGAAGTTGAACTGATAACATTCAGTTTTTCATTACTTCCATTGGAGCAGGTTGTCAGTGATTTCGCAAATGAGTTGGGATTCCCTCATAGGGTATTAAACCTTGATACAAGTATACTGGATAAAGCTCTGGAAATGGTAATAAATGATGGTTATCCCAGAAATGCTATAAATTATATTCATTATAATGCTGTTAAAACACTGGCATCGACAAAACCACAGCCAAAAGATGTAATTGCAGACGGCACTCGACGCAATGACAGGGTGCCAGTTCTTACCAATTCACAGATTCAAAGTCTTGAAGACAGATATGGAATATATTATGTCACACCTCTTAGTGGGTATGGACGTAGTTCCGTAAATGCACTTGTTTAGCAACATCTGGAGATAGAAGAAGGTCAAAGTGACGATATGATCAAAGCTGATTATGAGACAGAACTCAGGGAAAAGATACGTCAGACATATGGTGATGATAAAATATCACAAATATTCCCATCACATGTCCAGTCCCATGTAAAAAAGCGGATTAAATGATAAGATGTAAATATAAATCAGGTTCATAAAAAAATATATACAATGATTTAGCTAGTTAAACTGACAATGGACTGGATAATTAATTAAAACTTTATATAATGCTTATATGATTTACTGACTAAAAAGGTGAGACAATTGAGCCATAATTCAAAGGGACAAAAAAAGAGGTTAGCAAAGGCACATAAACAGAATCATCGTGTTCCAACATGGGTTATTATGAAATCCAACAGAGAAGTAGTAACTCATCCAAAAAGGAGAAACTGGAGAAGGAATAACCTGGATGTGAAATAATCACATATTGAGATTAAAAGGTGATATTAATGGCAGATGATGCGGTTTCTGAACAAATTTATACCATTCCACTTCGAAAAGTAAAGGGTACACCAAGATGGAAACGTTCTCATAAAGCAATGATACTGGTCAGAGAATTTCTGATAAGGCATATGAAAACTCTTCCATCGCAGATAAAAATTGACAAAACTGTTAATGAAAAAATATGGGAGCGAGGTTCTGAAAAACCGCCGTCTTCAATAAGGGTACGTGCTGCCAGATTTGAAGATGGGGAAGTACAGGTTGAGCTTGCGTAAGTGACTATCATATCCTTGTAGAAAAAGTAGTTTGTAAAAATGATGCGAACCCTGAATATACTGGATAACCCGGTGATAGGTGTATTTGGCACATGTACAGAAGAAATAGCACTAGTTCCCACAGGTACAAAGGAAAAAACAGTACAGTCCCTTGAAGAGCTGTTGAATGTAAGGGTTATATCAACATTGATAGGTGGAAGCACTGTAGTAGGTTCTCTTGTGTGTGGCAATTCCAATGGATTTCTGATTCCAAGATATGGTAACGACTATGATTTAAAGGATACAGACATTACGGTTAGTAATGTGCCGGGAAAACTTACAGCAATTGGTAATATTGTTCTTGCAAATGATTCAGCTGCACTTGTACATCCCAATCTTTCCAGCAAATCGGTAGAAGTAATATCAAAAACACTAGATGTTGATGTTGAAAGAGGTACAGTTGCCGGAATTAAAGCAGTTGGTATGGCAGGGGTTGCTACCAATAAGGGAGTACTTGTACATCCCAAAACAACTGAATCTGAGATGGACCATCTTGAAAAATTATTTGATTTACCGATTGATATAGGCACAGTTAATTATGGGTCACAGATGATTGGGTCAGGGGTCATTGCAAACTCGAAAGGTTATGTTGCAGGTTATGAAACTACAGGATATGAACTTGGACGGATAGAAGATGTACTTGGATTTGTTTAATGCTAATAGTTGTTAAAAGGTGAATTCAATGAAAACTTATCTTGTAAAGGGTAAATTTAAAGCGGGTCATTACTGGGAAAAATTCAGTAAAAATGTTGAAAGTCAGAATGAAAAGAATGCAAATGAGAAAGTGTATTCATTATTAGGCAGCAAACACGGAATAAAACGTTTTTACATTAAAATCGACAGTATTACAGAGGTATAAGTTATGTCTGATGGCACTTCCGGTGAAAGCACCGAGCAATATTTCAGACAACTTTCAACACAATACCAGCAATATAAAAACCAGCTGGAATCTATTAAACAGCATCTTGATATGGTCTATACTTCATCCGAAGAATGTGTGAAGGCACTTGATACATTAAAGAACCTGGAATCAATGGAAGAAGGTGTTGAATCAATGGTCCCCATTGGGTCAGGTACATATATGTATGCACAATTCAATGACCTCAATAGGTTCGTAGTCGACATTGGTGCTGGTATAAGTGTTGAAAAAGATCTGGAAGAAACAAAACAAACTCTTAACAAACGTAAAGAAGAGATGGATAATGCATATGAGCGGCTGAATGAATCGTATTCCCAGGTCGTACAAAACATGCAGGAAATTGAACGCCAGTTAAATGAGTACTACTCCAAAGCCCAGGCAAAGCAGGCTGGATATAGAGCTCAATAACGTTGTATTAATTTAACTTCCTTTTCAGCTTGCTATCTCTATTTGTTATATCGTGTGAGGAATACAGTGTTCAATAAACTCAAAGAAAAACTTAATACCTTCAAAAAGTCAGCCGGTAACACTATAGATGAAAAAGCAGTAGAGTTAGAAGAACCGGCAGACCATCCAGCAGAAACAGAGGAAGTTAAATCCAGAACCGAACCTGAACCTGTCAATACAGAAACCAGTACAACTTCTAAGGTTTCAGAACAGCCGACCAGGTCCAAATCTGGAACTGGTTTTGGTCAAAAAGCCAAAGCTTTTGTCTTTAAGAGGGAATTTATCCTTGATGAAGATGATATCCAGGATACACTTTGGGACCTTGAAATGGGTTTACTTGAAAATGATATTGCATTATCGGTTTCTGAAGCAATCGTTGAATCTGTAAAAAATGAGCTTGTAGGTACTCGCCGAAGGGTGGGAAGCGATACCGGTGAAATTGTTGAAAGCGCCCTGAAAAAAGCGCTCCATAATATAATGTCTGCAAATATGTTTGATTTTGATGAATATCTCAAAAATGCAGAAAAACCGGTGCATGTCGTATTTATAGGTGTTAACGGAACAGGTAAAACTACCACAATAGCAAAACTAGCCAAGAAGCTTCAGGATGATGATTATTCTGCTGTTATTGCAGCAGGGGACACGTTCAGAGCAGGAGCTATTGATCAAATTCAGGAACATGCAAACAGAATCAATACGAAATTGATAAAACATCAGGAAATGGGTGACCCTGCTGCAGTAATCTATGATGCTGTACAGTATGCTAAAGTTCATGATATAGATGTGGTGCTTTCGGATACTGCCGGACGTTTGCATACCAATGTCAATCTCATGTCACAGCTTGAAAAGATATGCAGGGTAAATTCTCCAGACCTTGTAATTTTTGTAGATGAAGCAGTTGCAGGAAATGATGCAGTCGAACGTGCTCAGCAATTCAATGACAATATACCGTTTAATGGTTCAATACTTACAAAAGCAGACGCCGATTCTAAAGGAGGTGCTTCGATATCGATTGCCTATATAACCGGTAAACCTATACTGTATCTGGGAGTTGGTCAGAGCTACGGTGACCTGAAAAAATTTGACCCACAATGGTTCGTGGACCAGCTTTTTGAATAATTTTTTTAGCTAAGATTTCAAAGCAAGCAAGTACAGAAATTAAGTCAAAGAAGTTAAAAGAAAATCAGTTCTATACAACATCCACAGGTCTATAGTAAATCATGATGTTTTAATATCGTAAAGGTTTTCTACAGGGTCAAAAGTAGCCAGTTTCAGCTGGGGTGAAACTGCAGTTTCAGTTTGAAAACGGCAACAACATCCTTTAGTTTCAGGTGGGGGTGAAACTGGTTTCAGTTCGGTTAAATTGCGGTTTCAGTTTAAAAACGGCAACAACATCCTTTAGTTTCAGGTGGGGGGTGAAACTGGTTTCAGTTCGGTTAAACTGCGGTTTCAGTTTAAAAACGGCAACAACATCCTTTAGTTTCAGCAGTTTCAGGTTTATAGCTACCCCCA
>NZ_JBKGYF010000101.1:0-5710 GCF_046546175.1 Methanohalobium sp.
ATCGCATGTGCAGTCATCCATGAACCAGACATTCTCATATTGGACGAACCTACTGAAGGGCTGGATGTTCAAAGTCGGAGGCTTTTGATTAATAAGATGAAACAAATGAACGAAAATGGAACCACTGTTATCTTAACAACTCACAATATTGAAGAAGCAAACCAGCTGTGTGAAAGGGTCTGTATAATTAACAAAGGCGAAATAGCAGCTATCGACAGGCCTGAAACATTAACAACTACTTTCGATAAAACTCAATCAATCGAAATATCTTTCAATCTCTCAGTGGACAGGGGGTTTTTCGAACCCCTTTCTGTATACAGAATAGATAATTATGGGGATAAATGGAGGTTGTATACTTCCAGTCCGGACAGAACCATCAAACATCTATCAAAAATAGCTGAAAACCAAGGTTTAGAAATCGTATCACTGAGAACACTTGGTCCCAGCCTGGAAGAAGCTTTTGTCAGTCTTACGGAGGTGGAAAAATGAGACCACATCTTGACACAATGATTAGAGGTGTCATGACAGTTGCCGAAAAAGACATCAGGATATATTATAAGAAACCACCTGTAATCATATTTGGACTTATCTTCCCGTTATTTATGTTCCTTGCTTTCTACATCGGTCGGGATATGGATTTGTCTACTTTATTCCCGGGTTTCATCTCCATGGCATTGTTCTTTACTGCATCATCGGTAGGTCCACTGATTACACCATGGGAAAAACAACAAGGTACCTACGAACGGCTGTTATCGTACCCTGTAAACATTAATACTATATTAATAGGAGATATCCTGGCAGGTGCAGCTTTCGGGTTCATGATAAGTACCGCCGCTATAGTTGCAAGCGTTGTTCTTCTAGGTGTTGTTATAGAACAAATCATGGTTTTGATACTGTCCCTCGTACTGGGTAGCCTGTGTTTTGCATCACTTGGTGTTCTGTTAGCATCACCCAGCAGCCAGTCACCTTCCAATATAATGATGCTTTCATCACTGGTACGTTTTCCACTGATTTTTATCAGCGGGATCTTCATACCCATACAAGAACTCGAAAGTGCAGGAAGAATATTATCTCAGGTATCTCCTCTCACATATCTGGTAGATATCTTCAATGCTGGATTTTACGGAACTTCGGTATTTGCAACCAGTATTAACGTCCTGATTTTATCTGCATTTACGTTATTATTTGTTTATGTTGCCAGTTTGTTCCACAAAAGGAATATGTTAAAGGGGTTGTGATTTGTTCCAAAACACCCTTTTAACAAAAATTGTTGGAATCACTTAAAAAATGTTAAATAATTTCTGAGATAATAAAAAATAATTACTTATACGCCCTCTTTTCTTGAATTGTTTTTTCTAATCAAAAAAGGGATTGGACAAAACCCTGAACAATCGACTTTGGACCAGAACCGAATTTGAAGGTTTTTGTACTCAAGCATGTACTATTCATGAGAAAGGGGTGTAGGGGGTCAAAGGAAACCAACGGTTTCACAGCCTGTCCGACAATTCTGGACTACTGCAAATTTATATTTATTTGTCTAATAGATAAAAATAAATTGATGGTATAGAATTGTCCGGTGGAGGCTGTGGTCTCAAGAAGACAGCCAGTTTAGTCTTTGGTAGCTGACTTAAAGCTATCTACACTTAATTTATAACTTCAAATCATTGCGCTTAGAAATATCAAACAATCGAAAACAGATTAATATATCTCATTAAATGAACAGTGCTCTCAAGCACAATTTTTAAAAATGTTGGGTTCCATAAATATAACCTAAATTTGTTAGGGTACTCTATTAATATTCCTAATGGCTAATATCAGTAACCAATCCAAAAGATGATAAAATTTGAAGGTGAAACCGTGCAGGACAACATGAACCTATCACAGGTAAGACCAGGTGAAACTGTCAGAATTGTAGACATCGGTGGAGGCTGTGGTCTCAAGAATAAGCTGAGACTGAGAGGTATCGATGAAGGCAGGACGGTACGTGTGCTTTCAACAAGAAGCCCCATGACCATCGAAGTAGGTCGAAATACCATTTCCATCGGCTGCGGAATGGCTCAAAAAGTCAAAGTTTCAAGGGTGTGATGCTGTGAAAAATAAAACGTCTGGAACAGAGTTTGAAAATAACGGAAAGAATGTGGATATAAAATACCGATCAACAATAAGTAAGAAAGTATCTGAGATGGATTTTGGAGAGAACGGAGAAATAGTGGATATAGATGACTCCCTGAAAAAAAAGATAGCTGGGATGGGCATCAGGACACGAAAGACACTCAAAATGATTACCAAACAGCCTGTAAAAGGCCCGGTGGTCGTAGTCGTTGATGAATCGAAAATATCACTTGGATTAGACATGGCTGAGAAAATCATGGTAGAGGTGGAATATTGAAAGTGCTGCTGATGGGACACCCAAATGTAGGTAAAAGTGTGGTTTTTAACCGTCTGACCGGAGCAAATGTTACAGTATCGAATTACCCGGGAACCACTGTGAACTATACAAAAGGGTACATGAAAATTAATAAGGAAGATGTTGAATTAATCGATGTCCCAGGGACGTTTTCTCTTGAACCAAAGGACATGGCGGAAGAAGTTGCTACAAAAATGCTGCATGAAAATAATGATGCTGTGGTGATTTGCGTCATCGACGCATCTAAAGTGGAACGAGGGCTTTATCTTGCACTGCAGATAATCGAGGAGAAGTTTCCGGTAGTGATAGCACTCAATATGTGGGATTTTGCAAAGGACAAGAACATACAAACCGATGTAGACAAACTGCAGCAGATATTGGGGGTTCCCGTAGTCCCAACAATAGCAATCAGTGGTGAAGGTATCAAGGAATTAGTGTCAAAGCTTGAAGATGCAAGAACAGTCGATGTAGAGAGAATTATCAATAACGTCGGAGGTTTGACATGAAATTAAGTGCAGACCAGCGGTGGGATCTGATAGATGAGATAGCAAAAGAAACTGTGACTTTTGGAAAATACACTCACACATTAAAAGATGCGATTGGAGAACTTACCGTCAAACCTTTAACAGGTATACCAGTCACTATAGCTGTGCTGTATGCTTTCTGGAGTATATTTGGATCATTTGCAGGTACCCTTGTGACTGATGGTTTCATGGTCAAACTGTTCGATGGACATTTCCTACCGTGGATGCAGTCTGTTTTCCCGGGAGAAGGGAGCTGGCTCTATTACATCCTCGTAGGCGACCCGGGGGCAGGTAATTCATTTGAAGCGTTCGGAATGCTGACGTCAGGTCTTTTCGTGGCGATTGGTGTCGTATTACCAGCAGTGTTCATATTTTATCTCATGCTGTCACTGCTGGAAGATGTGGGATATTTGCCGAGACTTGCTGTAATGGTGGATACAGTATTACATAAAATCGGTTTGCACGGGTTTGCCATTGTGCCGATGATACTTTCACTGGGATGCAATGTACCGGGTGTAGAATCGACAAGGATACTCGAAACAAGGAAAGAACGTTTCATGATGATGACATTACTTGCGATATTTATTCCATGCGGCGCTCAACTGGGTATAATGATGGAAGTAATACCAGATACCATGGGTTGGGTGCTGCTATATCTGTTTGCAGGATACTTCTTGTTTGGATATATCCTGAACAAAGTGATACCCGGCAAGTCACCAGAATTCTTGATAGACGTCCCTCCTTACAGAAAACCAGTGGTAACCAATATCGGTAAAAAGTTATGGGGGCAAATGAAAGGGTTCTTCAAATCAGCGATCCCATTCGTACTACTTGGAGCTGGACTTGTAAATGTACTCTACCTTACAGGTACCATCGGTTGGCTTGGTAATACACTTTCACCACTTTTTATAAACTGGTTCGGTGTACCTGAAGAAACAGTAGGTCCATTGATTGCCGCATTCCTCAGGAAAGATCTTGCTGTAGCACAACTGTCTGTCATAGAAATGACTTCATACCAGATGATTACAGCAGTAGTCCTTGTTTCGATGTATTTCCCGTGCTTGGCTACATTTATGATGATGTTAAAAGAAGGTTCAAAAGAGATGTTAGGAGCTCTGGCTACACTGATAACAGTGGTCCTCACATATGGCGGTTTGATACACTTGATAGGCATACTATTGGGGGTGACATGAATGGCTGATAAACAAATAGCTAAGATATATTTTGCAGTACTTGGTATCGTAACTTCTGCGTTCGGACTCGCTGATTTACTGGTAACTGCGGGAGCTGGCAGCTTATCACACAGTCTCCTTGAGATACCAGGTGATATGTTCAGAGGTGGATGGGGCGGATTCGTTGTGCTTACCGCTGGACTGTTATATCTATCCGGTATCAGAAACTTTGAAGAAATTCATCAGTTTTCAAAAATTGTGATGGGTAGTGTGCTGGTCTGGGTCATGGCAGGATGTGATATATTCGCAATGTTTGCAGAATCTATACCTGGTGGAGATGCAGGCTGGTTCAATACCTTCAGCGGGTTCATAGAGACATATGCACCACCCTATACTCCCGCAGTGTTGCTGCTGCCTTTCTCGCTGGTAGTGATCTACTACATTAAACAGAAAACGTATAACCCAGAGGAGATGTGAAATAATGAGTAAAATGAAACAGGTACTATCAGAATTCGTGAACAGGAATACAAGCAGTATGGATATGGATACAATTGCTAGAGAGCTGGATTTAAATAAATCCACTCTTATGGCTATTACTGAATTCCTGGAACGTGAAGGTTATATTGAGACTACAGAAACTCAGTTTTCTTGTTCGAATTGTTCGTCATGTTCTAGTTGCAATTCCGATACAAAGATGTACAGGCTGACACTTAAAGGCAAAAATTTGGCTAATGACAATCCATGATTTTTTATAATTAGGCACGGTATTAGATATGTTGTCCAGTAAAGCTGAAGACTATCTTGAAGCGATTCTCAAGCTTACAGAAGATAAAGGATACGCCAGGATAAAGGATATAGCAGAGGCTTTAAACCGCAGACCACCAAGTGTTAATGAAATGGTAAAACGACTTGATGAGATGGGTTATGTAGTATACAGGAAATATGAAGGAATCACTCTTACCGATAAAGGCAGGAAGAGAGCACATATAATAAAAGACCGTCATGATACCCTGAAAAAATTTTTGATGATGATAAATGTACCCGAAAATATTGCAGATAAAGATGCATGTACAATGGAACATGAATTAGACGAAACCACAATAAAAAACGTCAGGAACTTTGTTGATTTTGTCAATACTGCTCCTGAATTTCCTCGTTGGCTCGAACATTTTGAACAATTTTGTATAAATGGTAAGCATCCTTGTAAACATTTACGAAAAAGGGAATAAAACGACAACGGTTTTAATAGTTATATCCTTTTTCAAAATCACTGTTTTTTCTTATAATGCAGTATAATATTTTTTTAATACGGTGGGTTACTGTCGTCCTTATTTTACAGATATGAAGATAATCATCTTAAATTTAACAAGGACAGGTTACTATGCTCACAAAAAAAATTAGTGTAAGTGTCATATTTATACAAAATAAAAATATGGATTGTTTTATTATCCGGTACAGTTTGCCGGTTTTTTCTTATAATGGTTAACCTACACCAGTTAGTCAGGTCAACCATTGTTTTTTGGGATGGTGAAATAGACAG
Source organism: Methanohalobium sp. (assembly GCF_046546175.1). Classification (NCBI taxonomy): domain Archaea; kingdom Methanobacteriati; phylum Methanobacteriota; class Methanomicrobia; order Methanosarcinales; family Methanosarcinaceae; genus Methanohalobium; species Methanohalobium sp. The sequence goes on from NZ_JBKGYF010000101.1 coordinate 5,644, forward strand.
CAGTCCCTTTATTTACTTCACTTTCAATCCATATCTTGCCATTATGCATATCAACAAATTTTTTCAC
>NZ_JBKGYF010000102.1:0-5479 GCF_046546175.1 Methanohalobium sp.
TACGGTATTAAAGATGCTATCGTTGCATATGCCAAAGAAAAAGAACAAAAGGAATAAACAAGGGATATAATTCATCACTCATTGTTCCTGTTTTTTCCTTTTTTCCCTTTTTACGACATTGACATGCAAACTATCTTTGATTGAATCAAATATCGATCAGGATGGGGTATTAATGGTTGAATTAGAAAGAGTCAAACGTTCTAGTACCTCGGAACGTGAGAAAATACGTGAAATGATAAAATCACGTAAAGAAAACGGAAAAATAGAGAAAAATTTTTTGAAAATTGTTCATCGATTACAAATTGTCCGGAATGTGGTAATAAAAACCTTGAACAGGATTATGAGCGTGCAGAATTGATATGCACTGGATGTGGTCTTGTGATTGATACTGATTTAGTTGACAAGGGTTCAGAGTGGCGAGCATATGACCATGACCAACATATATGAAACACTCTAGGGTAGGAACGCCCATGACATATACCATACATGACAAAGGCCTATACACTATGATTGATTGAAGAAACCTTGATAATAATGGTAAATCAATATCATCTAACCACAGAACACAACTTTGCAGATTGAGAAAATGGTAGCGTAGACTCCGTGTAAGTAATGCTACTGAAAGAAATTTGGCTTTTGCATTATCAGAATTGGATCGAATGGCTTCTGCGCTTGGTTTGCCAAGACCTTTAAGAGAAATTGCTTCAGTGATTTATCGTAAAGCTGTGGATAGAGATCTTATATGAGGTAGAAGTATAGAAAGTGTCGTATCAGCAACTTTGTATGCATGGTGCCGTCAGTATAATACACCAAGAACATTAGATGAAATAAGTGAAGTTTCAAGAGTCAGTGGTAAGGATATCGGTAATCATATCGTATGATTACAAGAGGGGTTTCACTTAAAAATCATGCCTACCTCATCTATCGACTATGTTCCAAGATTTTGTTCTAATCTCAAATTAAGTAGTAAATCTCAATCCAAAAGTATTGAAATCCTGAGGGAAATTTCAAAGAAAGAAATTACAAGCGGACGTGGGCCAACAGGTTTTGCAGCTGCTGCCATCTATATTGCGTCTATTCTTTGCGAGGAGAGAAGAACCCAGCGCGAAGTTGCTGATGTGACAGGTGTAACCGAAGTAACCATACATAATAGATACAAAGAAATGTGTAAAGAATTGAATATTAGTATTGTAATTTAAAGGTGTTATTTTTCAAAACACGCTCTCTTTTTACACTTGATTATGTCCTTTGTTATCCATACTCCCTGTAGATATGCATCCAACATTAGATAATCGCCATCAATTTCATTAAGACAGCGGATTGATTGTTTAATTCGATATCGTTTTTATCCAAATACTCATTTGGAATATAAAAATAAATCTAATACCCTGGTTCCTTGTTTACTAGTATTTTTTTTTAGTTATCCTTAATCAATACATCCCCCATATTCAATTTACGTTATATGATACATGTACCTCTTATTACATATTTATGTGTATGTATCACTATAACAAAAATAAAATATTATCTTTATATGTAAACTTTTAAGTTTTGTCAGTAACCACCTCTACAATCTCTTTTGGTAACCAAACACTATTATTGAAAAAATCAATTACTATAAAAGAATATTTAGTTTCATGGAGTAGATGAGCTCTATCGGGGATTGATATATGGTTGCGCTCTAAATACCAGTAAGGTATCTTTATAACCTTAAATCCATAACAATTTATCAAATAGACCGTTTTATAATTATAAGTATCAGATTCGATGAATAACAACTCCTAATATATAAATTAAAAGTTCCTAATTTTTAAGTATGTAATACTAAAATAAATAATGATTGCAATACATCCAAAAAATAATTATCTTTATATGAGCCAAATTAAATTGTCAAAATTGTTGCCGACTGTATTTTGGTGATGGGAGTAAAAACCTCAAAAATTATTATCTTCCAAGAAAAATTAACCGAAAATGATTTTGATTTTAAAATCGATACCGTTACTGATAGCACACCATCAGAGAACAATGTTGAATTGTTTCAATCTTAGCAATGCAGCACTTCCAGAAATATAATACCAGAAGTTTTAAAGTTTATACCGCTAATTTCAACTTATACTTAGAAATGATGTTCCTGTTCTTATACATTTAAAATCGTAATGTTTAACCATCTGGATGGCAATAAAATCCTGTCATCTTTGTGTTGTTTGACGGCTACCACAATTGCTATAAATATATAATATGGAACATAATGTCCACATAACGATTTGACGAGGCACCATATGGATATGAAAATGAAAATTGACCCATGGAGCACGCTGGATATAGAAGATTATTCAAAATTATTCGATGAATTCGGTATATCTCCGATTGAAGAAGTGTTCCCAGAAATCCCATCCCCTCATAAATTCATGAGGCGTAACATCATATTCGGTCACCGAAGCTATAATCTGATTGTAGATGCGATGAATAAAGGGGACCCTTTTTCTGTTATCAGTGGTTTCATGCCGTCAGGAAAGGTACATCTTGGCGGTAAAATGGTAATGGACGAAATTGTCTGGCATCAACAAATGGGTGCAGATGCGTTTGTTGGTATTGCAGACAGGGAAGCTCATGCAGTTCGGGGACTTTCATGGGACAAATGCCGTGAGCTTGGAATCAATGAATACTTATTAAGTCTGATAGCCCTGGGATTTGAACCTGGTGGAACTATATATTTCCAATCGGAATGTGATAATGTCAAAAATATTGCATTTGAACTTGGAATTAAAACCAATTATTCAGAGCTCAGTGCCATCTATGGTTTTGGTGGTGAAACAAATGTTTCACACATGATTAGTACCCTTACCCAGAGTGCTGATATCCTGCAGCCGCAGTTGAAGGAATTCGGAGGACCAAAGCCTACAGTTGTCCCGGTTGGTGCAGACCAGGATCCTCATATACGTTTGACACGGGGACTGGCTCATAAAATGAACATGTTAAGAATAGAAACCCGGGAAGATAAAAATGGTAACCATTACTTCAGTATCCGCAATAAATCAGCACCGGAATATGTATTGAAACAGATAAAAAAACAGGCACCTGGTAAAAGTAAGGTATTTGAGGGACATGTCGATATCTTTGAAACTGATGATTTTGAAACAATACTGGATATTGTTCGTCAGGTAGAACTTGAAACAGGAGGGTACTCTTTTGTTCCGCCAGTTGCAACATACCACAGGTTTATGACAGGATTGCAGGGTGGCAAGATGTCAAGTAGTGACCCTGACAGTTATATCGCACTGACGGATGATCCGAAAGAGGGTGCCAAAAAAGTAAAACGTTCCAAAACGGGTGGTTGTATCAGTCTGGAAGAGCAGAAAAAACTGGGTGGTAATCCGAAGGATTGTTCCGTTTATGAACTGTTGATGTTCCATTTAATAGATGATGATAAACAACTTGCCGATATTTATGATGAGTGTGTAAGCGGAACCCGTATGTGCGGGAGCTGTAAAAAATATACTGCAGAACTCATGTCCCAATTTTTGAAAGACCACCAGGAAAAACGTGAATCTGCCAAAGAAAGACTGGATGAATACGGACTGGATAAATACAGAAAATACGTGAATTGAACTAATTGGTTCAAACTATCTGTGAAATCATGGTTTAAAGAGTGATGAAATGAGTGAACAAAAACAACATCATGAAATATCTGATTATAAACTGTCTACTAATGAAAAAAAAGTGTTGATTGCACTTGGTGAACTGGAAACCACAACACCTGGAAAACTGGCTAAGAAAACCTCTCTGAAACCTGAAGCCGCCATGCAGTCAGCTTTTTTACTTAAGGAAAAAGGGCTGGCAAAAGTAGATGAAGAAGTTTCTGTTAATTACACACTGACAGGTGAAGGTCTGGATTATGCTGATGATGGGCTTCCAGAACGCCAAATAATTGAGTTTCTGTCAGAAGCGGTATCAATTGATGAATTGAAAAAACAGTTACAATCAAAAATTGTTGGAATTGCTATCGGATGGCTCAAGAAAAAAGACTGGGCAGAGATAAAAAACGGTATGGTAAATCCTTTAGTAAATTCACCTGAAGAAGGAATTGACGAAAAAATTCTTGCCAGGTTTAAAAAACAGATTTCATCTTCTGCTAAACCAGATGTTGAATTAACCAAAGATGAGCTACTTGAAAACGACAGTGAAGAATCAGCACTCAAAGACCTTCTCAAACGTAAACTTGTATCCAAAAAAGAGGAAAAGTACAGATATATCTCTATAACAGAACATGGACTCGAACTGGTTGCACAGGGTATTGAAGTAGAAGAGGAAATTACCCAGCTCACATCACATCTTTTAAAAACAGAAGAATGGAAAATCAAAAATTTCCGGCCCTATAACATATATACACATCCAAAACCTGTATACGGTGCTAAAATTCATCCGTATCAGCGCCTTATTAACCAGATGCGCCAGATTTTCATAGAAATGGGATTTACTGAGATTAGAGGTGAAATTATACAGAGCTCTTTCTGGAATTTTGATGCGCTTTTCCAGCCACAAGACCATCCTGCACGTGATATGCAAGATACATTCCATCTGGGTTCCACATCAGAAATCGATGAAGAATGCAGAGATAAAGTTTGTGCCATGCATGAATACGGTGGAGATATAGACTCAACCGGATGGGGCGGTCGATGGGATGAAAATATTGCCAGAAAAAATGTTTTGAGAACCCATACAACTGCAGTAACTATCAAGCACCTTGCAGATAACCCTGAACCACCGGTAAAAGCCTTCTGTATAGACAGAGCATATCGAAGAGAGACCATAGACCCTACGCACCTTCCTGAATTCGAACAACTTGAAGGTGTTGTTATGGATAAAAACTTGTCTTTTGCCAATTTGCTCGGCTGTTTATCTGAATTTTATCACAGAATGGGTTTTGAAAATGTTCGTTTCAGACCGGGATATTTCCCATACACAGAACCCAGTGTAGAACCAGAAGTCTATATTGACGGAATGGGCTGGATAGAACTCGGAGGAGCCGGAATATTCAGGAAAGAAGTAACAGAACCACTGGGACTCAAATATCCTGTTCTTGCATGGGGTCTTGGTGTCAGCCGTGTTGCGATGTTGAAACTCGGACTGCGAGATTTGAGGGAACTGTATCAGTCTGACATCGACTGGATACGAAAAAGTGAAGTTTGTAGGTTGTGATATTTAATATTTATATATCAGGTGAAATTACAACACCGACATGATTAGAGGTTAGAGATTGCATAATAAGGGTACTTACCAGTAAGTTCAAAGTCGGTGTTGTTTTCATCGATATTGAAGGTTTAGTACCGATTATTATGAGTTCAAATGGATTTTAGTGCTATAAATTTAATCGACATATTCTATATACCTATATATATATAGTCAGTAACACTATATTTGTTACTTATAACCTTTATCGACGAATAATAAGATGTGTTGTATATTAGTAACAAATAAT